>JACQZC010000053.1 GCA_016207905.1 Nitrospirota bacterium
ACAAGCTCAGGGCGACAGGCTCAGGGCGACGAAAGAGGAGACAGAGGGTGGAGAAGTGCAAATAAAATGCATAAAAGTGAACCAAAACGGAACTAAACGGAACTAAAATGGAAGCAGGAATCATTAAAAATCAATGGGTTAGGGGACACCCCCCCCTACCCTATAAATCAAGTAAGGATGGAGGCATGAAGGCAGTCTTGCTTATAAAGATTATACCTGAAACACCTGCTTGTGTTATAATCTTTACCTTCCCCAGACTATGGAAGATTATGGATAAAGAAATTCTCATAATTGGCAATGACGAGAGCACTGTCCAAAGACTCAAAGAGTGTGTCAAAGGCTTTAAGATTATCTCGAGGTCAAGGCTTTCTCCTTCGGGCTTGAATGCGATTAAGCCTGAAGGCCAGATTGTGCTTCTTGACTTGCCAGAGGGAGCGTTTATAGCCGGGGTAAAGGAAATCAGGACATATTATCCTCAGGCACTCATAATAGCGATACAGGTTGAAAGTAAAAAACAATCCTCTATAACTGCAATGAAGGAAGGTGCATACGCCTGCATCGAGAAGCCTATGGATGAGGAAATACTCAGGCTAACCCTTAAGTCTGCCGAGATGCATCTTGCACTCATGGAGGAGATTCAGAGACTAAAGGCATTGGGTCTCGTCTCTTATACAATTGTGGGCAAAAGCCCTGAGATGCTCAGTGTCATTCGTAAGATTCAAAAGGTTTCCGAGAAAAATGCACCTGTTATCGTATCAGGAGAGGACGGAACCGGAAGGCAATTGGTTGCGAGGGCGATACATAACCAGAGCCTCCGTAGAGGAGGACCGTTTATAACCTTAAGCGTCTCCGAAGAGGACAGGCTCGAGGAAAAGGTTAAATCAGCCGAAGGAGGCACACTCTTTATTAATGGCGTCGAGGGGTTTGACAAAGACCTTCTAAGAAAACTCTTTATGCTTGTAGATAAGGGTCGGTTTCCTACCTCAGAGGAAACACCGAAAGCCAATGTGATGGTAATAGCCTCGTCAAAAGGAAAAGACCTTGACTGGACAGAGATTAAGGTGCCTGCCCTTAGAAACAGGAGGCAGGACATTCTGCCGCTTGCAAAACACTTCCTTAAAGAGGCAGAGGCAATGTTTGAGACAGGCAAAAAGAGATTTTCTAAAGAGCTTGAGGATTTTCTTCTCAGTTATGACTGGCCAGGAAATGTCAAAGAGCTTAAGACTGCCATCAGAAAGGCATGCATTATCTCAAAAGAAGAAGTAATTGGAAAACACGACCTTCTGGGGGAGGGCATAGGCACGATAAAGGAGTTCCTCGAGGCAAAGCTTAATAGATACATCAATGAAGTAGGAGGAGTGAATAAGTCCAATCTTTATGATACAGTCGTGTCAGAGGTTCAGAAATCTCTAATAGAAATAGCACTAAAAAAGACAAATGGCAATAAATTGCAAGCCGCAAAACTTCTGGATATAAGTAGAAACACCCTCGGCTCAAAGACCAAGGTGTCACGGAGAGCAGTGCGTCTTCGTCGTGATTCGTAATCCCTAAACCCGTGCATCTTTAAGGGCATCTTTGCATGAACATCCGCGCCCTTTTGGTATTAAGTGGAATGTCTCGGAAAGAAGGGCATTTATTTTTTCGTTTGACTCCTTCATCTTCTCTATGACATCAACTGCAGTGAGCTTTTTCCGAGAAATCCCAGCCGCATAGTTAGTGATAACCGTGATTGAACTAAGGCATAGCTCAAGCTCTCTTGCAAGGCAAGCCTCTGGCATGCCTGTCATTCCAACGACATCGGCACCTATGCTCGAGAAGAACCTTATCTCTCCTGCTGTTTCAAGCCTTGGGCCATTTACACAGATGTATGTGCCTTTCTCGATAAGAGGGATGCCTGCCTTTTTGCCTGCCTCAAGGACAGATGTCCTGAGCTCTAAGCAGTATGGCTCTGTGAAATCCACATGCACGACCTCCTCTTCGTCATAGAATGTGGACTGTCTTGTCCCTTGTGTCATATCGATGACTTGACTGAGCAAGACTATGTCTCCGGGTCTGAGGGAGGGATTTATTCCACCTCCTGCACTGACTGATATGAGCCTTTGGACTCCAAGGCTTTTGAAGCCCCAAAGATTCGCCCTATAGTTAATCTTATGAGGAGGGATTCTGTGTGGAATGCCATGTCTTGCGAGGAATGCAAGCTGGATGCCTGAGACCTCGCATATCTTATAATGTCCCGAAGGCTCGCCATAAGGGGTCTTAATAGGCTTTTCCTCTAAGAGCCTTAAAGACTGTAGCCTCTCGATTCCGCTTCCAGCTATAACACCGATTTTTGGCATAAGTATTCTGGTATAATTACTATAGCATAGAGAGCCAATTCCGTGAATTTAGAAAGGAAGTTTTATGCTTGACAGGGAACTCTTATCAAAGATAATAAAGAAGACACTCTCAAAAGGTGGTGATTATGCTGATGTGTTTGTTGAATGGAGACAGCCAACATATATCCAGCTTGAGGACAAAAAAATAGAAAAGGTTGTCTCAGGCACAGAGTTTGGAGTCGGTATAAGGCTTCTCTGGAGCGGAAAAACTGCTTATGCCTACTGTAACGATGTAAGCAGAAAGACCCTTCTTGAGACCGCAGGTATATTAGGGAAGGCAATTAAAAGCACACCCTCGGAACACAGGGTTATCGACCTTGACTTGAGAATAAAAACTCCATCCTTAAACTTCCAGATAAAACTGCCGCCTGAAGGCATAGCGATGGAGAGAAAGATTAATCTTGTTCGCTCTGCTAATGACACTGCATGGGCAGTAGACAAAAGGATAAAACAGGTGAGCGTTATATACAGGGACTCTGTCCAAAAGGTTCAGGTCGCAACATCAGAGGCAGAAATCGCAGAGGACGAGAGAATCCATACGGTTTTTATTATAAATGTCGTGGCAGAAGAGGATGGCATTATACAGACAGGATACGAAACAGCAGGGGGTCTTATTGGGTTTGAGCTTTTCGATGAGACACCTGTTGAGGGGCTTTCCATTAAGGCAGGTGGCAGGGCAATCATGATGCTTAAGGCAAGAAGAGCACCTGCAGGCAGAATGCCTGCTATCGTATCCTCAGAGGCAGGCGGAACAATGATACATGAAGCCATTGGACATGGCATTGAGGCAGACCTTGCAGAGCAGGGTCTTTCTTCGTTTTCAGGAAAAATAGGCACACAGGTTGCATCTTCGCTCATAACAGTCATAGACGACTCCACCCTACCTAATAAAAGAGGCTCTTTCAGATTCGATGACGAAGGCACTCCTTCACAGAGAACTGTTCTCGTTAAAGATGGCGTGCTTATAAGCTATATGCATGACAAGCTGACTGCCATGAAAGCAGGGGTTTCCCCTACTGGAAACGGAAGAAGGCAGTCCTATGAGTTCAGGCCTATTCCGAGAATGACAAATACCTTCATAGCATCAGGAATCTCCAGTTCAAAGGATGTGCTCAAGGCAACCAAAAATGGTCTTTTTGTCAAAAAAATGGGTGGAGGTCAGGTAAATACCATTACAGGAGATTTCGTTTTTGATGTCCTCGAAGGCTATCTTATCGAGGAAGGCTCTATAGGAGAGCCTGTAAGAGGCGCTACACTTACAGGCAACGGCCCTGAGGTGCTTATGTCCATCGATATGGTATCGTCTGATTTGGGCTTTTCCATTGGAACATGCGGAAAAGACTCACAGGGTGTGCCTGTCTCGGATGCAATGCCAACTGTGAGAATCCCTGAGATAGTCGTTGGCGGGGAGGCACTGCCTTCAGCAGAATAGCACTGTCTCAGAATTGCAACAAGTCTTTGAACAAATGATACACCTATAGAAAGAAAAACCATTGATTTTAAAAGGTTTTATTATGGCATCTTATTTGCATATAAAATCTCTTTATGAGGCTACAGAGGACTTTAAAAAAAGAAGTAAGCATAGCAGGTATCGGGCTTCACACCGGGCAGAGCACATCTGTTAAGCTCATGCCTGCCCCAAGGGACAATGGCATTGTCTTTTACAGAAGGGACAGGGATGTATTCATTAAGGCTGACCTTAATTCAGTAAGCGATACTGCCTTTGCAACGACATTGGGCTCAAATGGCACAAAGGTAAAGACAGTTGAGCATATCCTTGCCGCACTTTCAGGTCTGGGCATAGATAATCTTCTCATCGAGGTCTCAGGCCCAGAGATTCCAATATTAGATGGAAGCTCATCAGGGTTTGTGGAGCTAATCCTTTCTGCCGGAGTTGCAAAGCAGGCAGAAAAAATGCCTCATTTAAGAATACTAAAGCCAGTATTCTTTAAAGAGGCTAATACTGAAATCTGTGTTTTACCATATGATGGCACACTTATCACATATCAGGCATCTTTTGACCATAACCTCATTGGGAGGCAGAAAATGAGCATAAGGCTCAACGAGGAGACCTTTGTGAAAGAGCTTGCACCTGCAAGGACATTTGGGTTTCTAAAGGATATTGCCAATATGAGGGCAAATGGTCTTGCAAAAGGAGGCTCGCTCGAAAATGCAATAATCTTAAGTGACATCGGGGTCGTTAACAAGACAGGGCTCAGGTTTCAGGATGAGTTCATAAGGCATAAGGTGCTTGATTTCATCGGAGACATTTCCTTGATAGGGCTTCCTGTTTACGGTCATATTCACGCCATAAAAACAGGGCATACAACAAACATCAAGTTTGCAAAAAAACTCCTCTCCTCAGAAGACTGCTGGGAAATAGTATCGGAGCATAGCCTCTCTCAAGTCGCATATAACTAACGCCTGATTTAAAAATCTCTTTCTACATAGGACATTTCTAAATTGGCTTGACATTGGAATTTTTTAATTTGACAAACGCAATACTTTTGTTTATTGTTAATTAAGCGGCAGGAACATTATATGATGAGAGCTATAAGCTCTATTAAATGGACAGGCGAAGGCATAAAGCACATAGCAAGACATGCAGTCAACCCAGCAGAGGTTGAAGAGGCATGTTTCAACGAGTATGATACTCCATTTATCAGAGCAGGCAGGGAAAACCTACACTATGTTTTTGGTAAAACTTACTCAGGAAGATTCCTCTTTATTGTAGTCAGATTTGTAAGACTGGGAGAGGCAAGAGTTATCACTGCAAGAGACATGAATACATGGGAAAGAAACTATTTTAAAAGGCAAGGTAAATAATATGAGAAAAATACCGAAATTTAAGACCGATGAAGAATCTGCAAGATTCTGGGAGACCCATAGCTTTGAAGATTATTACAGAGATACTAAAGAAGCTGAGATACGATTTGTTAAAAAACCAAAAAAGACAGTTGCAATAAGGCTTGACCCAACCGATATTAAATCGGTGGAAGCAATTGCCGAGCAGAAGGGCTTAAGCTATACATCGCTTCTAAGGATGTGGATAAAAGAACATCTTACTAAGGAAGCAAAACATAAGGTCGCTTAGTATTATTTAGAAGCGTAAAGGGGCGACTTTTCCTGCCCTAACAATCTCAAGTCTTACTGTGGGATTTACAGCCTCATCAAGCACACCTAATGCCTGAAGAGTGGTAACTCTGACAATAAGCCACATAGAAGTGTTTTTATAGTTGAGCTACCGCTTGCACAGTCTTAAGATGGGCATATGCTTATTAACTAAATAGGACATTTCTAAATTGGCTTGATACCATAACATTATTTATCTTGACATATATACTCGAAAATGATATTGTCAATATAACCTGAGGGGGATTACGTATATGAGAGAAATAGAAAATTCCGACCATAAGGCACCGCGCATGATATTTGCACTCACTCACTCACTCTTAAGTTTTTTTAAGGGTTTAACCGCTATTCAAACGCGTCCCGAATTCCCGGGACGCGTTTTTTGTTTCAATGGTCGGTTCGCATTAACCATGAAATTCATATCAAAAACAGATATAGGGAGGTGAAACATCATGTCTGAAGCACCGAGAGGCACTACCCAAGGCGATATTTTAAGCAGGGCAAAAGATCACTTGTGGGACATTAATGCCGCTTATATGCTGGACTGCGAGAATATCACAAGGTGGCTGGAGGATGAGGCCAAGACAAAGTTCCTACCCCAGATTATCGCAGCGCAAACAATCGAAGAAAAGCGTGAGTCAATGGCATTGGCAATACAACATTATAAAGATAACTGCGACACGCACTTGGAGAAATTATGTAATTTGGAGGAAAAACCGGTTGACCCTCAGCACCTTCAGGATGCCAAAGACGGCATACTGCAACGTAAAGCTGCCACTTTCATGGCAATTGTGCTTTGGTTTATTTTATTACTGATGGCTGCGGGCGCGGAGGTTTCATTTTTCGGATTTCTTGTTTTTTTCAGAGACGCAGGTTTTGGCGTAATGGCAGTAGCCATAACATTGCTTCTTGGAGGCCTATTTACCGGTTATGGAGTTTCGCATTTGATTGAGCGCAGCAAGGAAGCGGCTGAGGAAAAAAAGGAACACATATACAAACACGAGAGAAAATACATCTATTGGGCAGTTGGGGGAATAATGTTAATTGCGGGCTCCGTTGGCCTCAGGTGGGTATATGGCGGCCCTCTCGCTGGGATAGTGGCCCTCTTTTTTGGATTTGCCCTGATTATGACGGAAATAATATGGTCTTATAACCGCTGGACGAAAAAGTACTATATGAAGAGGATGTTTCAGGCCCAACATTACTTCGCTGCGTTACAACTCAGGAAAGATTTAGGCGACAAGAACAAGCCCTATGATGGCACATGGATTAAAATGTTTAAAAGTTATATTGAGACAAGTGCAAAAACAGTTCTTGATATAGGTATACCTTCTCAATAACATTCACAATAAAATGTAGAGGAATCTGAAATGACAAATGATAAGCGCATCAATATCGCTATAGCATTTATGGTCATCTTTTGTATAGCAATAGTTTTTTACGGCTGCGCATCAACTGAAAATGCATCAATCGTAGATGAGCCGTTGGATTTGCAGGGCCAACCCGATGTCGTAATTAAAACTGATGAGCAGCCCGAAGTTGTAATTCAAACTTCTCCTGATGCCGTAATAAAAACTCCTCAGCTTTTAACGCAGCCGATAATAACTTCAATAAAGCCGTCGAAGATATCGGGAAGCAAGTTCAATATAACCATAAAGGGAACGGATTTACTGAAGGAATGGATGTAGTTTTTATTGATGCATCGGGCAAGATTGTCGGTACGGGTAAGCCTAAGAACAGAACCGACAATCAAGTAGTGGTCAGTGTAAAGAACATAAAACCCGGCAGATATACAGTGAAGGTGAAGGGTTCAGACGGATTGTATTCAAATGCCGCGATCTTGACAATCCAGCAAAAGTCTAAGCCAGTGCAAAATGTTAAACACCAATGCTCCGGCAATTATTCCAATAATCCGAAAGTTGTTTATTTGGGCGGTGGCGATGCCGTGCAGTTATTCGAGGGTTTTCTCAACCACAACGGAGGAATAAAACTGAGTTACAACCTAAGGGTTAAGTATCATGAGAAGAATAACGAAACAAACAGTTTGGAGGTTAAGACCGCGAACTTAGGCGATATTGAACAAATGTTCGTTGAGTCGCAAGCGGATTTTGTAAATAGAATAAGAAAGATGTTGAAAGGGAAAACAGCAGAACTGCCGGACACATTTACTGCCGATGCGTTAGGTGAAAGTGCCGATTATTATATGTGCCCATGAACGATAAACCTTTGTTCCGATTCCTGGCGAGAAAATCCTGTTCGCCTCTTCCTCCGTATACGCATAGGAGCTTTTATTCGAGCAATTACCCAAGATTCTGATTTTCTCGAGGATGTCGTTTGTCCTTTTTGCCGCTATTTTTCTGAACCGTTCGCGCCGGGTTTCCTACACCATCTGTGTTATTTCCGAATCTCCTTGCCTTCTTTACGCTGTAGGTTGTTATAAGTTTTTGAGATTCTGAAATAAATTCAGAATGACAGACCCTTTCCCTGTCACCCTGAACTTGTTTCAGGGTCTAATGAGATGCTGAACTGAGATGCTGAAACAAGTTCAGCATGACAATGCCTTTGGGCATTGCAGATAGAATGTATCCGGTGCAGATAACAGAATAATACAATTCTGGGGACACCATACTTAATTTCAGCCCGACAATAATTAAGGCGATTCTTTTGGATGTGGAATAATACGAATACATGGTTGCAGTGTTTCAGAAGCAAAAACGACTTGCCAAGAACGGCTTGATGCGGAACTTCTGTGGCTTTTTAGTCAAAAAGCTCTTTACATAGTTTCAGAAAATCTATTTTAAGGTATGAGGCGACATCCTTAAGGATACCACTTAAAGTGCCGACTTTTAGGGTCTTATGTGCAGGTATGGTGATGCGATGTTGCCTGCCTTTTATTGACGATACCAGCCTGACATGGCTGCCTGTCTGGTGTATTGTTTGATAACCGTATTTTGCAAGAAGTGAAGCAAGTGCATAGCCACCGATGTCCCGTGGCAGTTTCATACGGCAAGAAGTTCTTCTGTTACCATATGCAAGCGTATTATTTTAGGTCTATCCTGCTCGTCGAAATGACACAGGACGGCATCATGAACCATTTTTTTAAGTTCTTCAAGTGTATCAGCCTCGGTAAAGATTGAATGACCTAATGCCTTAGCCTCATAACCTCCTTCTAAAGATTCCTCGATAACAAAGATAACTTCTTTTTCCATATCGCACCTCTTCTTATCTATATATATCCGATTATAACAGGTAACCTTCTTTAGTGGCAATATATTGGGAGGAGAATAAAAGAGCAACAGAGCAGGAGTAACTGAGATTCTGAAATAAATTCAGAATGACAAATCGGTTTGCAGATATTCAATACTGTCACCCTGAACTCGTTTCAGGGTCTTATAACCAGTTGATTTTATTAGATGCTGAAATAAATTCAGCATGACAGGCTGAGATTGCTTCTGCCGAGGCATCGGCATCGCAATGACAGAAAGGGGAGAAAACCATAGTGCATTTTTTACTTGACAAAAGGGGATAAAATCCTCTATTATATAACTTTAGTTTAAAGGAGCAAGGAGAGACCCTTTGACAGGCTCAGAAAGACGAAAGAGGAGACAGAGAGTGCAGAAGTGCAAATAAAATGCATAAAAGTGAACCAAAACGGAACTAAACGGAACTAAAATGGAAGCAGGAATCATTAAAAATCAATGGGTTATGAGGCACCCCCCCTCCCTATAAACTAAAGCAAAAACATTAGACCCTGAAAGGATGAAGCAGGTTGCCTTACATTATTATATTGCTTTTTTCCAATCTAAGATTATATATTGTAATTATCAGCGAATCTAAATCTAAAGAAAGGAGGTAGTAAAGATGTTCAAGCTTAATGCTGAACGGATTGCTGGAAAGGGAAGCATCTGGATGATTCTGCTTGGCCCGTTTTTTGGAGTGCTGTTTGTATGCTTAATCCCCTTTGTGTCAATGCTCGTTGCCGTAGTGTTTCTCACCCGCATAGCCTCGGCAAGTGTCCTGTCTTCCGATGAGGCAGGGATGTGCATGGGCTGTCATTCGACTCCTATTGTCAAGACCTTTAAAAACGGAGAGAAACTCTCTATAGTTCTGAGCGAAAAGCACTTCAAAGACACTGTTCATAGTTTCCTTGGCTGTTCGGACTGCCACAACGACATCTCTATGGACAATCATCCATCTGCGGTATATGGTAGCAAGCGGGAATTTAGCCTCCATGTCACATCTGCATGCAGAAACTGCCATCCAGATGAGCAAATCCTCAAAAAGCCCCTTCACCAGCACGCAGTAACCAGAGCAAATGCACCGCCTTGCTCTGAGTGTCACGGCTCGCACTCCATCAGGAAGTCTTCTGGATGGAAAGAAACCGCATCTGACTCTCAGTACTGTCTTACCTGTCATAAGCAAGACCTGAAGCTCTCTTTAAACGGAGAGGTCGTTTCTCTAAAGATTGACGAGACGGTCATCAGGAAATCTGTTCACTCAAATCACAATTGCTCTGACTGTCATGTGGGGTTTTCTAAAAAGGAGCATCCGCTTAAGAAGTTTGAAGGGAGGAGGCAACTCTCTGTGGAGATATCAAGCAGTGTATGCAGGAGATGCCACCCTGATAAGTACGCGGAGTTTGAAGGCAGTATCCACTTTGGAATGCTCAAGGAGGGAAACCTTAAGGCACCTGTGTGCACAGACTGTCATGGTGCCCACTCTGTAGGGCCAAAGGCAATAGCAGAGACAATGGCAGGTGTGCCATGCAGAAAATGCCATGAGGACACTTTTGAGGAGTTCAAGGGAAGCGTTCATGGTGTGGCAAAGGCAGGTGGCAAGGCAGCCGCACCAATATGTTCGTCCTGCCATTCTGCACATGGGGTAAAACCAGCTACACTTTCAATGTCCCCAAAGGCAAGATGCACTGTCTGCCACAACAACGCTGAATATATGCATGACCAGTGGCTTCCGAATGCGGCTATACATCTCGAGGCAGTTGCCTGCACAGCATGCCATGTCCCTAATGTAGGACGCAGGATATACCTTAGTATAACGGACAGAGATTCAGGCAAGGTTATCTCAGAGCCAAAGGTAAAAGAGCTTTTGGGCGCAGACTATGGGATGCTAACAGATAACCCTAAAGGAGGCATAGGGGGCAGACAACTCTGGGATATCTATCAGAGGCTCAACGATAAGGAAACCTCAGTGAGACTAAAAGGCACAGTTGGCATTCAGGACTCCATAAAGTCCCATTGCGTAACCGACAAGAGCAAGGCACTAAGGCAGTGCGATACCTGCCATAACGCCCAGTCAGATTCCTTTAAGGCTGTTTCGCTTTCAGTCATAAAGGGCAATGGCAAGGAGGGGTTCGTCGATGTCAACCCCAAGGCGCTGAGTTCGATATTCTCTGTGTTGCCTCTTAACCAGTTCTATGCCTTAGGCTCAATGCGTGTGAAAATACTGGATTTCCTTGGCATATTCATGGTTCTGGCAGGTGCGTCATTCCCTGCAGTGCATATAACCATGAGGATACTGACAAGACGGCTGAGGGCTTCCAAAAAACATAAAGGACATGGGAGGTGAAAACATGAAAAAGATATATCTTCACCCCATACCAGTAAGGATCTGGCACTGGATAAATGCCCTGAGCTTCCTTGCGCTGATTGTCACAGGGCTTCAGATACGCTACAGGGACATCATGAACCTCATGACATTCAAGTTTGCAGTTGACACCCACAACATATGCGGGTTCATCCTTCTTGGAAACTTCCTTTTGTGGCTGGGCTACTATCTCATCTCAGGCAAGATTAAGACCTATGTGCCGGCATTCAGCCCTAAGAAGTTCATCGAGGGAAGCATCAGGCAGGCAAGGTATTACGCATACGGAATATTCGTTGGCGAAGAAAACCCGCATCATCCTTCGCCTGACAATAAATTCAACCCCTTACAGCAGATGGCTTATCTGAACATCATGGCCATGTTTATTCCGCTTCAGATTGTGACAGGCATTTTGATGTGGGATGTAAAGGGCTTCTCCCAATTCATAAGCCTTGCAGGCGGCATAAAGATAGTGGACACGGTTCATGTGCTTCTGTTTCTGTTCTTTAGCTCGTTTCTTTTCATACACATCTACCTTGCAACATTAGGACACACTGTAACTGCCCATATAAAGGCAATGTTTACAGGGTATGAAGAAGAAGAAGAGCATCACTGATTGATTT
Source organism: Nitrospirota bacterium (assembly GCA_016207905.1). Classification (NCBI taxonomy): domain Bacteria; kingdom Pseudomonadati; phylum Nitrospirota; species Nitrospirota bacterium. Next base: position 11,729 of record JACQZC010000053.1, read on the forward strand.
TTTGGGGGAGGCTTTGCCTCCCCCATTGTAACTGCCGGGTAATGTCAATTATTCTGTGTAAATTCATTTAAGGGCTTTTAGCATGCAGAACATGTTATTATAAAAGTTGTTCTGCTTTATGTCGGTAAGAAACATAGAAAACACTCATAAGGGAGTATGGTTTTGCGGAAAACAAGGAATGACTTAAGGAATATCGCCATCATCGCTCATGTGGACCATGGGAAGACCACCTTGGTGGACGGCATGTTGCACCAGTCCGGCATCTTCAGGAGCAACCAGAAGGTAAAGGAAAGGGTTATGGACAGCATTGACCTTGAGCGGGAGAAAGGCATCACCATTATGGCTAAAAATACAGCCATCACATACGGCGATGTTACTATAAATATAGTGGATACTCCGGGTCATGCCGACTTCGGCGGCGAGGTAGAGAGGACCCTTAAGATGGTGGACGGCGTGCTCCTTTTGGTAGACGCATCGGAAGGCCCCCTTCCCCAGACACGGTTTGTGCTGAAAAAGGCGCTTGAGCTTAAGCTGCCGCCCATACTTGTGATAAACAAGATAGACAGGCACGACGCCCGGGTTCAGGAGGTCCTCAATGAGGTCTATGACCTCTTCATAGACCTTGGAGCCTTGGAGGAACAGCTTGATTTCCCGATAGTCTACACCAATGCCAAGGTCGGAGTTGCATCGCTTGAGCCGGGCGGCGAATTTAAAAACCTTATGCCTCTTTTTGATATGATAATCAACTACATGCCGCCTCCTGTGTACGACGATTCAATGCCTCTTCAGATGCTCGTTACAAACATAGATTACGACGACTATACCGGCAGGCTTGCCATAGGCAGGGTGTTCTCCGGGGCAGTACGGCAGGGGCAGACCGTGAGGATTATCGGTGAAAACGGAGGGCCGGTCACAGGAAAGGTGAGCATGCTTTACTCATTTAAGGGTCTCGAGAAGGTGCCCATCGAATTATCCAGCGCAGGCGATATCGTGTCCGTAGCCGGTCTTGAGGGCGTAGGCATAGGGGACACGGTGGGCGATTTGGAGGACCCCCGGCAGTTGCCACGGATTGCAGTGGACGAGCCAACGCTCTCGATGGTCTTTTCGGTAAATACATCGCCTATGGCAGGAAGGGAAGGCAGGGTTGTAACCTCCCGTCAGATATGCGACAGGCTCGAAAAAGAGGTGCTTCATAATGTAAGTATCCGAGTGGATTTTACCGTTACGGACTCCTTTACGGTCAAGGGGAGGGGAGAACTCCAGCTTGCAATACTGATAGAGATGATGAGGCGGGAGGGTTACGAGATGTCCGTGTCCATGCCGGAGGTCATAACAAAGGACATTGGCGGAGTCATCCATGAGCCGGTGGAGCTTGTGGTTATTGACATCCCGGAGGAGTTCGTGGGCGTTGTCTCCCAGCAGATGGGTGTGAGAAAGGGTAGGATGCTCAAGGTGCAGCAGAGCCGGGGCAGGGTGAGGCTTGAATTCAATGTACCCTCAAGGGGGCTTATCGGATTCCGCGCCCGGTTTCTTATGGACACGAGGGGCACGGGGCTTGCGCATCAGGTCTTTGACGGGTATGAGCCTTGGACTGGCCCGATGACCAAGCGTCCCACTGGAGCGTTAGTGTCGGACCGCAAGGGCATATCCACCACATTTGCCCTTTTCCACCTTCAGCCGAGGGGAGTCCTTTTCATTCCGGCAGGCATAGAGGTCTATGAGGGCATGATAGCAGGCGAAAACTCACGGGATGTTGACCTCGATGTGAATGTGACCAAGGAAAAGAAGCTCACAAACATGAGGGCATCAGGTGCAGACGAAGCCCTCAGGCTGATACCTCCGAGGACGCTTTCCCTTGAGACGGCAATAGAGTTTATTAAAGAAGACGAGCTGATAGAAGTTACGCCTGTCTCCCTGAGACTGAGGAAGAGAGTGCTCGATGCCTCAAAAAGGCCAAGGAGAAGGTAAGGGGCATTGTCCCTTCCCTCCTGTCCTGCCAAAATGATAATGTTCTAATAGAGGCTATAATTTTCCTGAGCCTATTTCTATTTCCAATCTTATTTGGGGTTTCACCCCAAACCCCAGTTGCTTTAGGTGAATCGCATCTGCGATGTCCTTCATGCCCAAGAAAATGAATTAAAAAAATTTGGACTAAGGCATTTTACCTTATCTATGGTATAATTGAAACGAGAAGGATTTGTAAAAGGAGTGTATATGTATTCAGTAGAAACTAAATATGAGCATATCACAATTGATAAAAAAGGAGTGCCTTTTATTGCAGGCACTACCATGAAAGTGGTTGAGCTTGTAGCAGAAAAGATAGCATATGGATGGAGCCCTGAGGAGCTACATCTCCAGCATCCTTATTTAACATTGGGACAGATTCATTCAGCATTGGCTTATTATTATGACAATGAAAAAAAACTCAATGAAGATATCGAACAACGCCTTCAAGGCATTATGCAATACAAGGCCGAAAAATCCCCTTTGAAAGAAAGATTAAGAGCCTCCCGGCTACTGTAGTGGCTGTCAAGCTTTACATGGATGCTCATATACCAAAGGCAATTACAAATGGTCTCCGTCTAAGAGGGATTAATGTTCTTACAGCACAGGAAGACAATGCTGATAAACTTTCCGACCCTGAACTGTTAGACCGCGCAACGGCATTAAGTCGTGTGCTTTTTACTTTTGATGATGATTTATTGGTAGAGGCAGCAAAGAGACAACGGTTATCAATCCCATTTTCAGGAGTAATTTATACATCCCCCTTGAGTATTTCGATTGGAGCCTGTGTCAGAGACTTAGAAATAATTGCTCAATCTGGAGAACCTGAAGACCTTACTGATAGAGTAGAGTTTTTACCACTGAAGTAGAATAAATCTTTTTTAGAGCTGATAGAAGGAACTACAGAGGGTTGAACTATATGACACCTTTTGATAAGGTTGAGAAAGTTAGGGGGGCCATTTTTTTCTCATTGACCTTGCTTTTTCCAGAGATTTTCAGTATCTTCTTCATAGATAAAAAATAATAGAAGGCGATAAATAAAAATGACAAAAAGTCCTGAAATAAAAGTTAACCCTGAGGTGTTGAAAGCACTTCGTGAGATTTCTGGATATAGCATTGATGAGGTGGCTAAGAAACTTAAAACCACTGCAGAAAAGATAAAAAAAATAGAAGGTGGTCTTGCGGAATTTACTTTAACCCAAATAAAAAAATTATCTGATATTTATCATCGCCCTCTCTCTGCATTTTTCACAGACATACTCCCTATAATGCCTGCACTAACAGACTTTAGAATAAATCGTGAAAAAAGATTAACCCCGCAGGTATATATAGCTGAAAGAAGGGCTTATTACATTGCTTATAAATTAGCTGAGTTAAGTGGTAGAAGAAGTCAAATTCCAGATTTTCCAGAGACATTAAAACCTGATGAATTAGCACACGAATTTAAAAAATATTTGAAAGTAGATATATTGAAATCAAAAAAATCAGACGAACTTTTAACTCACTACAAACAGGTATTGGAAGGAAAATTGTTTATATCAATTATAGAATTACCATTAAAGGCAGAAGATGTTAGAGGCTTTAGTGTTTTTGCCAATATCTCTGTCATTGTTTTAAATGAGGAAGACAATCCATCAATAAAATTATTCTCTCTTTTCCACGAAGTATATCACTTACTAAAAAGAAGCTCCGGTATATGTTCAATAGAGATTGAGCAAAAAGACAAAGACATAGAAGCAAGCTGTAATTTGTTTTCTGCAGAATTCCTTGTCCCTTTAGATGACTTAAAGGAAGAGTATAAAAGGTTTTTACAATTAGATGAACGCACAGTTTTAGAGCTTTCCGAAATTTATGGAGTGAGTAAACAGGTAATTATGCTTAGACTTCTCTGGTTAGGATATATATCTAAAGAAAGATATGAACAGTTTAAGAGGGAGGGAGAAAAGAAATTAAAAGGGAAAAAGTTTGGCCGTAGGGATTGGAACAAGGTATTTCAGAATCGTGTTGGGAATTTAGTCGTCAGAGAGGCGACTAATGCCTATCGGTCCGATAAAATTTCATATTCTGAGGTAATGAATATCTTAGGGTTGAAAGCTAAATACACAGAAAAATTTGTCGAATGGTAATTTAGAATGCCCAGAGAGCAGGAATTATTCCCGAAAACAATATTTTGTATAGACGCCAGCGCTTTAATAAATCTCATGCCTCGTGGAAGGGATATATATCGGAGAGATGTATTCCCCACAATTTGGAATAAATTAGAAGATATGATAAGAAATGGAGAGTTAATAGCATCGCTGGAAGTTTATAAAGAAATTAAAGCTGTGAGCGATAAAATTTATGATTGGTGTAAAAGTAACAAGGTGATGTTCAAAGATATAGATGAATGTCAGAGACAAAAACTTCAGGAAGTTGAAAAGCAGTATGATAAAAATTATTGGAAAAATGAAAATAATAAAGAAGTGTGGGCTGATCCGTGGGTAATGGCTCTTAGCCTTTGTGAGGATGCAATCATCGTTACGGATGAGAAAAATACACAAAATAGGATTCCAGCAATAACTTCTATGCTTGGATTAAAGTGTCTTGGGTTATTAGATTTTTTTAAAAAGATAGGGATTAAATATTAGAGGCGAAAATCAAGCACCACCGAATGAAGAATAATTAAATTTTAAAACTCCAGCACTTCACTTCACTGAAATTTAACAAAGGGGTTATTGAGGGGCTTGACAAATGACAAAAAAGGCTTGACAAATCAAAAACCATGCCTTATACTACTAACTATAGTTTTAGTAGATTATAGCTATAAAACGATGGTTGAGGTTGATAAATATCAACTTAATCAACATGGGAATCCTTAAAAATCAAGGGGTTATGAGGCACCCCCCCCACCCCATAAACTAAAGCAAAGGGATGATGAAGAGCAGGAAAGGTCAAGGCTGAACTTTGATTTTGCTGACAGACAAAGAATGATTTCTTGCAAACAGCATTTTAATGGTATAAACTAAGACATGCTTAAAAGGAAAAAAGTGCGGATTTCAATAACAAAGGATGTAACAATCAATAAGACTACAAAGGCAGAAGGACTTGACCTCTCAGAGGAAGGGATGTATCTTTATACGACAAAGACATTCATTACAGGTAATATCATTCATATTAAGTTCAGGCTTGGCAATGAAACCCTTAATCTTACTGCAAAGGTCCAACACTCGCAAGCAGGCATAGGCATCGGAGTGAATTTTACAGACCTTGACAGAGAGACATTAAAGAAGATAAAAAATTACATCTCTATTAAGAGCCAGCTTTTACAGAAAGACTTTAGAGGAGAGAAATCATGAGGAAAAGCTTTTTAGTATCAATATTCGTTATCCTAACAGCCATTACTGCATGTAAGCCAAAGGAAGATGTTATAAGAATCGGCATTGCAGGGCCAATGACAGGTCCTCAGGCAAAGATGGGAGCTGACTTTAGAAACGGCGTTGAGATTGCAGTTCAGGAGTGGAATCAAAAAGACGGGGTGTTAGGCAAAAGGATTGTCATAGAGGTCGGCGATGACCAAGCAGACCCAAAGCAAGCGGTCTCTGTTGCAAACAGGCTTGTTAACCGCGGTGTTGTCGGCATCATAGGGCACTTTAACTCAAGCTGTTCGATTCCAGCCTCTGATGTCTATGGGAGGGCAGGCATCCCTATGATAAGCCCTGCATCCACAAACCCCCTGCTTACAGAAAGGGGTATGAGAGGCGTCTTCAGGGTCTGCGGAAGGGATGACCAGCAGGGAATGATTGCCGCTCTTTTCGTAAAGAAAAAGCTGAAAGTGAAATCCGTTGCCATAATCCATGACAAGACAACCTATGGACAGGGACTTGCAGATGAATTCAAGAAATCCTTAGGCAGTGATATAAAGACTGTTTACTACGGAGGCATTGTTCAGGGCGATAAGGACTTCAAGATGGTGCTTACTGCCATTAAGGACAAAAATCCCGAGCTGATTTACTTTGGAGGCATATACCCTGAGGCAGGTCTCCTCGTAAGACAGGCAAGAGAGCTTGGCATCGAAACCCCCTTTATGAGCGGAGATGGAACGATAGACAAGAAGTTTGTTGAAATAGCAGGCAAAGATGCCGCAGAAGGCACATTCCTTACATTCAGCCCTGACCCAAAGAACATACCCACTGCAAAGACATTCATGCAGACTTATAAGATGAGATTCGGAGACATCGGGCCTTACTCCATTTATGCATACGATGCGATAAACATACTCCTTACTGCAATTAAGGAGGCAAACACAATAGACACTAAGGCTGTCATAGAGAAACTCCATAGCCTTGAGTTTGAAGGCGGCCTTGGCAGGATTAAATTCGATGAAAAGGGCGATGTGGTTAATGCACCTTATGTCATCTGGATTACAAAAAGCGGCGAGTTTGTGGAGTTCTGGAAACCCTAAATCAGGCTTATTATCTTTAGCACTGCCTCCTGACATCTCCTTGAGGCAAGGGCTTTGTCCCATTTTCTTAAATCCCTGTCTTCAACCATATTGCTTATGCCCCTTAGCTCAAGAAGCGGTATGCCATACATAGTGCATATATGTGCGACAGAGGCGCCTTCCATATTCTCGCATATGGCATTACATTTTCTGCTCAGCTCATTTGCCCTTTTTAATGTGCCTGTAGAGGTAGATACGGTAAGAAATACGCCCTTATGCACAGTTGGTAGCACCCTCATAGCTTTTTTAATCAGTTTAGTGTCAAGAGGAAATTCGTTGAAGTATTTTTTTTTGCCTTTTTTAATCAGTGGTATCCCGATGGTATTTAGACCGTGAAATCCATTTTTTAAGAGTACTCCTGTGTCAGCATATATCTCCTTTTCAGCCACTGCAATGTCACCTATTTTTAAGCCTGATGATGGATATGCACCACCAATGCCAAAGGCAATAACAGCCTGAGGTAAAAACTCCTTTATAAGCAGGGTAGTTGCATGTCCTGTATTTACAGCACCTATGCCTGAGGAGATATATAAGACATTATTGCCAATGAACAAGCCCAAGAGGTCGGACTTAGGGGGTTGCTTCAGGCAGAGCCTTTTTATCAGGAGATTGGCTTCAAAGGGCACTGCACTGATAAGTCCCCAACGCATCAGCCTATGCCGATTTTCTTAAGCAGTCCTTTGAAAAACGATTTGATACGGCTAAAGAATCCCTCCTCCTTAGGTGCATTGAGCTTAAAAAGACAAAGGTCATAAGCGCCCTGACTGCCATTTTCTTCAATCGTGCCTGAGGTTTCTCCCACTGCATATACATTCATCGAGGAATCTACTGCCACACCGAATGCGTAATCTCCAGAGGAGGTTCCTGTCTGATAGGTCCATAGTTTTCTTCCCTTTGGGCTAAAGCTCACCACGAATGGGTCTGCATCTCCTCTGTTGACTCCACCAAGTCCACCCTCTGTATAGCCAGAGACATATGCATTCCCATTAGCATCGACTGCCACTGCATGTGCATAATCATTTTCAGCAGTGCCTGTCTGTTTCACCCAAAGCTTATTTCCATTGGAGCCATACTTAATGAGGAAGAGGTCGAATGCACCCGAACTTTTTAAGCCATCGAGCCCTCCGCCTGTGTAGCCCGCCACATAGGCATTACCGTCTTTGTCAACTGCCACTGCCCATGCCTCATCCCATGATGGAGTCCCGGCTTGTTTACTCCAGAGCTTGGTACCGTTTGAGTCGTATTTAATAAGAAATATATCCCAACTGCCCATATGGGCATTGCCATCGAACCCTCCGCCTGTATAGCCAGCCACATAGGCATTTCCGTCTTTGTCAACTGCCACTCCGTAGGCTATATCATCCGATGCAGTCCCCATCTGTCTAACCCAGAGCATATTTCCATTTGTGTCGTATTTGATTAAGAAGATGTCTGCACTGCCTGCATTGGTTGAGCCCTCGAAACTTCCATATGTATAGCCTGCCACATAGGCATTACCGTCTTTGTCAACTGCCACTGAATAGGCATAATCGTTTTTTTCTGTGCCCATCTGCTTGCTCCAGAGCTTATTGCCACCTGCATCGTGCTTGACCAGAAAAAAGTCATACTGGCCTAAGTTCATATTGCCGTCGAGACCTCCATATGTATAGCCAACCGTATATACATCGCCTTTTTGGCCAACTGCAATGCTATATGCCTCTTCCCACGATGAGGTTCCCATCTGCGTTGACCAGAGCTTCCTTCCGCCTGCATCGTATTTGCCTAAGATAAGGTCACGATAGCCTGCTCCACGAAGCCCATCAAAATTACCTGACGAGGAGCCTGCTATATAGGCATTGCCCTGTTCGTCTAATGCCACTGCATAGGCGAAATCATCCGCAGGACTTCCCATCTGTTTTGTCCATGCCTTTGTAGGCTGAGGCGGAGTGCAGGAGAAAAGCAATAAAACAGATAAAGCACCGATAATAACAAGAGGAGAGGATTTCCTTTTCATATCAATACCTCCATAAATCTAATGCATATAAGAATAAAACAACTCGCATTAAAAAATCCACAGGGAAACTACGAATCTCAGGGTGAAGCTATATATTGTATATGCGTCTTAATGAGCTCCTTAAGCTCAAGTAGCATACTAACCGATGGCTTTATCCTACTCATCTTCTGGATGTCCCAAAGCCTCAGGCTCTCATAAAGCTTTATTGCCCCAGATGAAAGAGGGCTCAAAACCGAGATTTGGTTATAAGCCCTGACACAGGCATTACAGAGCATCGCCCCTTCCATATAAAAGCCATCTACTTGTTTTTTGCATTTTACGCACTTCAAAGAGGGTGAGTAGCCTGCTATGTCAAGCAATCTTATCTTATAAAGCATCACTGGTGGCACGGTAGAGTGTTTTTTATCGAGCATGTGAAGTGAGGTCATCAGAAGGGAGAATGCCTTTTTATTTACCTCTGCCTCGGGCAAAAGCATAAGGGTAATTCCTGCCATCTCGGATGCATCCATTAGGTCAGAGAGATTTTCCCTTAATCCGTGAAAGGATGTAATTATGTCTGACTGAGTCAATCTGGGCAGTCTTACATCTTCTTTTCCAACGAATGCGACTTTAGAATATGTAAATGGCTCCAGAGAGCTTCCAAACCTGCTTTTTATTTTTCGGGAGCTTTTTGCAATCGCATTTATGATGCCATAATCCAGTGTAAGAAAAGTAACTATCAGGTCTGCTTCCTGAAAAGGATTATTCTTAAGGACAATAGCCTCTGTTCTACGATACAGGCTCACATGACATTGCCAAAGTCTTCTGGCTTAAGGTTTTTAAGCCATTCTTCAAGCTCATCTGTATTTTTTCTTTCTAATATCCCATCCTCGACGAATATAGGTGCACTTGACCTAAGGGCAACTGCAACTGCATCCGAGGGTCTTGAGTCAATCGGTATATCCCGTTTTCCATCGGTTAGATAAATGAGGGCATAGTATGTGTTGTCTAATATCTCTGTAACCACAATCCTCGTGACCTTTACCTTAAGGAGGTCAATGAGGTTTCTGATGAGGTCATGGGTCAGAGGCCTTGGTGTTGCCACCTTGCCCAGTGCAAGGGCTATAGAGTCTGCCTCTGGTTTTCCAATCCAGATGGGTAAAGTGTCTGAGCCATCCACTTCCTTAAGAAGTAGGATATACATGTTACTTCTCGGGTCGAATAAAAGACCCTCGACCTTCATACGAATCAACATATCACTTTAACCCCAATTCTGCTAAAGCTGTCTCATTCTTTCGCCAGTGCGGTTTGACCTTGACCCAGAGCCTGAGATAAACCTTTGTATTAAGCATTCTTTCAATATCAGCCCTTGCTGAAGTCCCCACCGCCTTAAGCCTCAGCCCGGCTTTTCCTATTATAATACCTTTTTGACTATTTTTTTCAACATAAATATTTGCCGAGATGGAAATTATGTCTTTTTCCTCTGACCAGTCGATAACCTCAACTGCACAGGCATGTGGAACCTCCTCCTCGGTTTCTTCCATGACCTTTTCCCTTATTATCTCGGAAACCATAAACCTTTCGAGCTGGTCAGTTACAAGGTCATCGGGATAATATTTAGGTCCAAGTGGAAGATGCTCGAGAATCCTCTCGAGGACTATATCTATGCCATCGCCTTTGAGGGCAGAAACAGGGATTATCTCCTTAAAGGGATAAATCTCCTTATACTCCTCGATTACAGGCAGAATCATAGGCTTTTTCACAGTGTCTGTCTTGTTTATGAGAAGGAAAACAGGTGTTAGTGGAAAGCCCTTCAGGAGTTTTACGATGCCAATGTCATCATAAGAAGGCGCCGAGGGCTCCACCATAAAAAGTATCACATCCACATCCCTTAATGCCTCTTTTGCCCTTTTCACCATAAGTGCACCGAGGGCATGTCTTGGTTTGTGAATGCCCGGTGTATCTATGAATATTATCTGGGAGTCCTTCAGGGTTTTTATTCCGATAATCCTGTTTCGTGTTGTCTGTGGCTTTGAAGTTACTATGGAGACCTTCTCGCCTAAGATCGAGTTAAGGAACGTGGATTTTCCTACATTGGGCTTTCCTGCTATCGTTACATATCCCGAATGGAAAAGCCCCTGCCCATTTTCATCCTTCATATCGGATTATAGCATTTACTTCATTGCCCTTATACAGCTCTTATACAAACCCATTGACCCTTGATTCAAAAAATTATACAATGTATAAGGAAGAGGGAAAAGAAAGGAGGTAGGTAAAATGGGGATATATGTTATATTAAGCACGCTAACGGATGAGGGCAGAAAAACCATCAAGCAGAACCCATCGAGGATTCTTGAGGTAAACAAAGAGCTTGAAAAAATGGGTGTTAAGGTGAAAGAGCAGTTTGCAGTGCTTGGACCTTATGACTTCGTAAATATCGTAGAGGCTCCTGACAATGACACAGTTATGCGCATGTCAGTTGAGCTTGGCTCGAGAGGCTCTGTTCATCTTCTTTCACTTGCCGCACTGCCTATTACGGAATTTATAAAAAACCTGAAATGATAAACATCTTCCCCCTTCCTCATATTCAGGTTTATAAAATCCAAAGGCAGAGGGTTAAAAACCCCAATTAGAACTGGAGGTAATAATGGCTGATATAAAGGCTGATGTCTCTTTAGATACAAGCGGGCTGAATTGCCCAATGCCTATTCTTAAGGTAAAGAAAGCCCTCGACACAGTATCAGCAGGTCAAGTGCTTGAGGTCATATCAACCGACCCAGGCACAAAGGCTGATATTCCTGCCCTTCTAAGAAAGCTTGGTCATGAGCTCATAGGCTCCAAGGAAGAAGGAAAGTCTTTTTATTTCTATATAAAGAAAAAATAGCTCACAGGTCTATGTCTCTGTCGGAGATGCAGGCATCTTCCTCTTCAGAGAGGGTATAGGTTTTTGTTTTTGCAATGTCAACGGTCTCGTTTCTTTCCTGAAGCTCCATAAAGATGTATGGTTTCGTTGACACTGGAAGTTTTGGGTCGGAATAAAGGAGCCTAAGGTCAGAGGTCTTCATGCCCTTTATGAAGTCTATGATATACTGCATGGGCGTGTAGAAATTCCTGATAAGCGCGTACCTGATAGCATATCTCAATGCCCATTTCGGATGCTCTGCTACTGCCTCTATCAGAGTCTGCTTTGTCGAGGATTTATTAATCAGTGTGTAAAGGTGTCCTTCTACGAGCGACGGACTGTCCAGGCATACGCTTATGACAGACTTATCGGATTTTCCCATGATTGCCATTACGACACTACTGCTTGCCCGCTTTGCAAGAGACTTTTTGACACCCAAGGGCATTGGCAGTATTTTCTCTATGAGAATCAGCTCTATCTTCTGCCTTATATTTAGGGGGATGCGCTGGTATCTCGTCAGGTCTCCGAGGTCTAATGTGCCAATGAACTTAAGAAGGGACAGTGTTACTTTCTGTGGGGTTTTGGGATTCTTGCAAAGGACAAGCTTTAGCTCAGAGCTTTCCTTAAACCTCACATCTCCTGCCAGAAAGCCAAGGGTCTCTAAAGGGGTGTTTCTGCTTCTTGCTATGAATACCGCCATCTCCTCCTTGAGATTTTTATTGAATACAGCATTGGAAAGCACCTCAGGGTGTTGTGTTATCAGGAGTTCCCATAGGGCATCTCCACCTACAGTCCTTGCCGATTTTATGAGACTATGAGCTATATCCATCCCTTAATAAGATTATACTTGAATCGCCCTGTTATTTCTATTCAGAGTAATTAAAATATTTGTGTTGACATTCATTAGGTGATATACTTATTTTTAAAAAGGGGCATTCCTGAAGTAAGAGGTAAGAGACCTGCTTAGATGGATGATAAAAGGCGTCATAAAAGATTCACCGTAGAAGGCATACACGGCAACATGCTTTTTATCTCCGATATTCACATCATAAACATATCTCTTGGCGGTGCGGCTATCGAGACCAGCAGGAGGCTTCGGATTGGCACCGAATATACGATTAAGCTGGATGACAAAGGCAGAAGTATTTCCTTTAAAGGACTTGTTGTGTGGGCTGTTCTTAAAGAAGGTAAAAAGTCCGCCCACGGCGAGGTTATTCCTGTATACAGGGCAGGGATAGAATTCAGAACCATTGTAAGCGAAAAATTAGAAGAACTCGTTACCTTCATAGATGGCCACAAGAAGGCAGATGAGGGCAGGCTGAAAGGTCTAAGATTCAAGATTCATGGTCCCGAGAGGGCAGTGTTAGATTATATTTATTCTTACACTGTCAAAAAACTCAGTCTGGGAGGAATGCTTATCGAGTCAAGCGACGAATTTAAATTAGATGAAACCTATTCTATGGAGATATTTCTTCCACATGATAAGGCAATCAGGTTCTCAGGCAGGATTGCCCATTGTCAGCTGGCTGAAGGGCTTCCAATCCACTATGACATTGGAATAGAATTCACTGAATTGAAGGAGGAAGACAAGTCAAGCCTCGAGGAGTTCATCAAATCTATCTAACCCCCTATTTCGCTGGGGTTCGTAACCCCTTTGCCTCATCCCATAATTTGTCCATTTCCTTGAGCGTCAGAGCCTTAAGGGTCAAGCCTCGTTCGGCGGCTTTTTCTTCCATGAACCTAAACCTCAAGATGAATTTGCTTATAGTTTTTCTCAGGGCATCCTCGGGATTGATGCCAACAAACCGTGAGATATTAACGAGCATAAAGAAGATATCTCCCAACTCATCTTCTATCTCGGAGTGTTTTTTATTTTCGAGGGCGGATTTGAATTCCGAAAGCTCCTCATCCAATTTTTTAAGGGCATCCTCTATATTTTCCCAGTCAAAGCCTACCTTCGAGGCTCTGTCCTGAAGCCTATGTGCCCGTAAAAGAGAAGGCAGTATCTCCGGCACACCCTCAAGGATAGATTCCCTGAGCTTGCCTTCTGTTTTTTTCTGTTCTTCCCAGTGAGAGAGCACCTCCTCGGCAGTCTTATACTCTTTTTGTCCAAACACATGTGGATGCCTTTTGACCATCTTGTCGCAGGTTCCTTTTATCACATCGTTGATGTCAAACTCGGATTTTTCCTTTGCAATCTGGCAATGAAAGACTATTTGGAATAGGAGGTCGCCTAACTCCTCCTTAACCCTATCGGGATTTCCTTCATCTATAGCCTCGATAACCTCGTATGCCTCCTCGAGCAAAAAAGGCTTAAGGGACCCAGGGGTCTGCTCTTTATCCCACGGACAGCCTTGTCTCAGGGACTCCATGATATTTATAAGAGGCTCAATGCTCATTGACAACTATCTCATGGGGAAGAATCTTAAGCAGGGACCTATAAGCCTGAAGCAGGGATTTTCTGTTTTTGGATTCGAGCGTGATTTTAACCTTATACCCCGATGCCTCTACATCAGGATATGAGCCTATTGAAACATCAGGGAAACCAGACACTATCCTTTCGAGATGAGGTGCTATAAAGCACTCCTCATCATTTACATAGAGGTTTTTCAGATGGAATGGCTTTAATGAACGGAAGCGGTCTTTTATCAGGGAGAACTTCCTTCTTAGAAACCGTGGGATTCCCGGAAATATAAAAATATTTTTTAAAACTAAAACCGGGAAACCCATTCCTTTTTCTTTGATGACCTCAGTGCCTTCTGGAAGGTAAGCCATCTTTAGGACAGAGTTCTCTAAGGCTCTTCCCCTACATCGTGATTTAATAAGCCTCACGATGTGATTGTTCCTGTGGGTCTTAAGTCCGAATCCTTTTGCTATGCCCTCTATTGTGAGGTCGTCATGCGTTGGGCCAATTCCGCCTGAGGTAAAGACATAGTTATATTTTTTTGATGTAGACGAGACCTCCTTTGCTATAACATCTACATCATCGGGTATAACGGAGATAGATTTGACATTCACGCCGAGTGCCCTCAACTCTCCGGCAAGATAATACGAGTTTGTATCCTTTATCTTGCCTGAAAGAATCTCGTCTCCGATTATGACGATTGCGGCAGTTTTCACCTGTTTTTTGTTAAGGGAGGTGTCCTCTATGCCCCTTTCTTAAGAAGTCTCGGGGTTTCCCTGCACCTTTCATAGGTCCTACGAGTCCGTCTTCTTCCATAAGCTCCATGATTCTTGCGGCTCTGTTATAGCCTACCTTGAACCTTCTTTGTATGGAGGATATCGAGACCTCGCCTACTGCCTCTGCGAAATCAAGTGCTCTCTGATATATCTCATCCCGCTCACCAGGGACCGTCTCTTTTTGCTCCTCAACTGTCTGAATTCCTTCAAAGAGACTATAATCGGGTCTCCCCTGTGCTTTTATGAAATCAGTGATAGCATTAATCTCAGAGCCCTGAATGAATGCGCCATGGATTCGTATTGTTCTTGCACCGGGAAGCATGAAGAGCATGTCTCCATTGCCTATGAGCTGTTCTGCTCCGTGGCTATCGAGGATTGTTCTTGAGTCTATTTTAGAGCTTACCTGAAACGATACCCTCGCAGGAAAATTCGCCTTTATGACCCCTGTTATTACATCCACAGAGGGTCTCTGGGTAGCCACAATCAGATGTATCCCCGATGCCCTTGCCATCTGTGCAAGCCTTGCGATGGAGTCCTCCACGACTACTGCCGATGTAAACATGAGGTCAGCCAGCTCGTCTATGAAGACCACAATGTAGGGCAATCTCTCCTCCTCTGAAACATGTGCATTAAAGCCCTCTATGTTTCTTGCTCCTTTCTCTGCGATAAGCCTGTATCTTCTGTCCATCTCGAACACTGTTTTTTTGAGGGCATCTGCTGCCTCCTTTGGACTTGTCACCACAGGCATGACAAGATGGGGTATATCCTCGTATGCCGAAAGCTCAAGGAGTTTCGGGTCTATAAGCAGTAATTTGACCTCGGCAGGCGATGCCTTATAAAGGATGCTCATTACCATTGCGTTTATGGAAACGCTTTTTCCAGAGCCTGTAGCGCCTGCCACAAGAAGATGTGGCATCTTAAGAAGGTCGGCAACAGCTGGGTTTCCGAATATATCCTTCCCTAATGCGAGGGTCAGGGCAGAGGGACTTCTCCTGAACGCCTCCGAAGATATGATTTCCCTAAGTGAGACTGTCTCTCTGTATCTGTTTGGAACCTCTATCCCTATGGTTGCTTTTCCGGGTATGGGTGCAATCCTTACGCTTCTTGCCTTAAGACCCAATGCAAGGTCATCTGAAAGGGATACTACCCTGTTTATCTTAACCCCTGGTGCAGGCTCAAACTCATACATCGTAACCACAGGCCCGATATGCACCTGTGTAACCTTACCCTCTACCTGAAAATCTCCAAGTCTCTTCTCGAGCAATACAGTGTCCGATATGGTCTCATCCTTTGTGGGTCTGAGCCCTGTGTCTTCATGAAGAACAAGCAGTTCTATAGAAGGCAGTTCATAGCCTGATTTTTTTAGTCGTGGCAGATATTTCTTCTCAAGCTCCTCTTGTTCTTCGGCATAGGAAAATCCTTCTTCTTCCTCTAATCGAGGCGGTAAAGAAGAAGGCATTGTAAAGACCTCTGGCTCATACCGTCTGCTTATATATTCCTCCTCTGGAACTTCTGGTTTCTCTTTGTCTTCTGTTTTTAGCCTGAATAAAGCATCGATAAATGACTCTGGACTCACGAGTATGAGCGAGGCAAGCACAAAGGCGATTGACAGGATGTATGCACCTACTATGGAAAGTAACGAACTAAAGGCGTTTCCTAATGCAGTTCCGATAATGCCTGCATTTAACTCGATGTCAAACGAATCTGCCATCAGTCCTGACAGAGTTGAAAACGAAAAGATAAAAAGCACTGCTCCTACTAAATTTATCCTACTCCTTTCCCTTAAGAGTAGCCCCTTTATCCCGTAAACACAGAGAAAAAGCGGTATGCTATAGGCAGAAACTCCGATGAGGCTCATAAGGGCATCTGATATGTAAGCGCCTGCTATTCCGCCAAGATTTTGAGCAGGCTCAGAGGTATATGTAAGTAGAGATGGGTCCCATTTAGAATAGCTGAGGAGACTCAGTCCAAGGTATACACTGCCTAAAACAGTTATGATGCCAACTGCCCTTTTGCCTTTTGTGCCTGCCTTACTTACCATAACCACTGCCTGTAAATCCCCACCACATGATTATAACAGCAAGTGCAATCCTATAGTAAACAAATACATTTAGAGGATGTCTCCTTAGATAACCAAGTAGAAATTTTATTGCAAAGATACCTGCTATAGAAGAGGCGAGAAAGCCTGATACAAAGACTCCGAGGTCATAATCTTCGGGATGGCTCATAAGTCTGCTTCCCTCAAGGACTGATGCACCAGCGACAATTGGTATTGAAAGGAGGAAGGAAAACCTTGCAGAGTCCTGTCTTTTCAATCCCATCATAAGTGCGGCTGATATTGTAATGCCTGAGCGTGAGACACCCGGGACAAGGGCAATTGCCTGGGCAATTCCTATGAATAGGACCTCAGAGAGTGTCAGGGTCTGCATGTCTCTTAGCTTTTGAAATCTCTCTGAGGCAAGCATCACCAATCCAAAGACTATAAGAGCTGAGGCTACTATAAACGGACTTCTGAGGGACCCACTAACGAAGTCCTCTCCGAGGAAACCTGCCAGTCCAGCAGGCAATGTGCCAATAGCAATAAAAAGGGCAAGCCTTTTATTTTCCTTAATGATATTGGCTATATCCTTTGAGAAGCATATGAGGAGGCTTGTAAGCGTGCCTGCATGAAGTGCCACATCGAATGAAAGGGTGCTTAACTCTCCATTCCAGCCGAAAAACCATCTCATGAGTATCAGGTGGGCTGTAGAGCTAACAGGAAGAAACTCTGTGGCGCCCTGAATAATTCCGAGTATGGCTGGCTTAAGCATTCAATAATTATAACACGGGTGCAGATTTGACATGGGTGTCGCAAACTATCTATCAAAGAAGTTTTTTGGGAGGAAACAAAGGGGGGCTTAACGCCCCCCAGAAAGGTCTTTATTGAACCTTTACTACATTTGCGGCTTTTGGTCCGCGTTCTCCACTTACGACTTCAAACTGAACCCTATCGCCTTCGATAAGGGTCTTGAAGCCATCTGTCTTGATAGCAGAATAGTGGACAAATACATCAGTGCCGTCGTCCTGCTGTATAAATCCAAAGCCTTTGTTTTCGTTGAACCATTTCACTTTTCCTTCAACTACCATAACTACAAAAATCCTCCTTTTTTCCTTCCGGGAAAACAAAATCCAACCTGTAAAACAAGTTGTTATATAACTAACACACCACTTCTCGTGTTGTCAAGCAATATGTATGGGTTCAACATATATGAGACAACCCTCCCCTTCATCCCCTCCCTTCATGGAGGGGAATTATTTTTTTATAGGGGGACTTTGTCCCCCTATCCCTATTCTGTGAAGAAGATTCTTTATTTCTGCCTCATATGTATCTGAACTTAATCAGGGCTCAAATGGGTTGGTTAATGCAGGATTTGGTTGACAGTGAAAAACCTTTCTATATATAATATAAAATATTTTAAAAACTGGAGGAGGCATAAAAATGTCGCCTGTTGTAAAAATAGGAGAAAAAAATGTTGGCGACGGCAACCCCTGCTATATATGCGCAGAGATAGGCATAAACCATAATGGCTCTGTAGATATAGCCAAGCAACTTATAGATGTGGCAGTAACTGCCGGCTGTGATGCAGTTAAGTTCCAGAAACGCACAATTGAGGTAGTTTACTCGGCTGAAGAGCTTGCAAAGCCAAGAGAAAACCCTTTCGGAACTACAAACGGCGACTTAAAAAGAGGGCTTGAATTCGGGTATGAAGACTACACAGAGATAGACAGATACTGCAAAGAAAAGGGCATCCAGTGGTTTGCATCCTGCTGGGATGAAGGCTCTGTTGATTTCATAGAGCAATTCAGCCCCCCATGTTATAAGATTGCCTCTGCCTGCCTTACAGACGACAACCTCCTCAGACACAATAGGAGGTATGGCAGACCCATCATCCTTTCCACTGGAATGAGCACAATGCAGCAGGTAGGGCATGCGGTTAAGGTGCTGGGAAGAGAGGAACTGATACTACTTCACTGCACAAGCACATATCCATCAAAGCCTTCAGAGCTGAATCTCGCTGGCATAGCGACCTTGAGGGAGAGGTTCGGGACTCCAGTGGGATATTCCGGGCATGAGGTAGGTCTGGCAACCACTTACGCAGCAGTAGTTCTTGGGGCATGCATGGTTGAAAGGCATATAACCCTTGACAGGGCAATGTGGGGAAGCGACCAGGCAGCCTCTGTAGAGCCTCAGGGTCTACAGAGGCTCGTAAGAGATATAAGGGAATATCAGGTCGCAAGGGGTGATGGCATTATCAGGGTCTATGAAAGCGAAGAGCCTATCATACAGAAGCTCAGGCGGGTTGGGTGATTAAGGCTGTTTTTCTGGACATAGACGGTGTCCTTACAGATGGGAAGGTTACGATAAATGCCTCAGGTGAGGAGGCAAAGACCATATCTTACGATGACATAGATGCCATCTTTGAGCTCAAGAGATTGGGCATAAAGATAGGCTTTCTAACCGGTGAGGACAACCACTTCACGAGATATGTCAAACGCAGATTCCTGCCTGATTTTTTTTCAGCCGGTTGCAAGGACAAACTGAATACATTTAAAACCCTGATAGCAGAGGCATCGCTAAATGCCTCAGAGGTCTGTTATGTGGGCGACTCTAAAAAAGACATCTCCCTACTTGAGTATCTTGAACACAGCTTTGCGCCCTCTAATGCCATTGTAGAGGCAAGAGCCGCTGCAAAGACAACCCTAAGGGCAACACGGGGGGAAGGTGTGGTAAAAGAGATCTTAGAGCACATTAGCCACCCTCGCAGAGATAAAAGGAAAACCAATGGCAGAAAGAATCGTATACTTTAACAGAGACTTTGTTCCTGAGACAGAAGCCAAAATATCCATCTACGATTCTGCCCTTATGTTTGGTGACATGGTCTTTGAGATGACCCGCTCCTTCAATAAGGTACAGTTCAAGCTCATAGAGCATTTACAGAGGCTTTATAACTCAGCCCGCTATATCCATATAGATATTCCAATGACAATTGAAGAGCTGAAGCAGGCATGTCTTGACACCATAGAAAGAAACGACCCTGTCTTTGAGCCTGATGACGAGCACCGCCTCATGATAAATGTGACAAGGGGAACGCTTTCAATATACAGAGATGTGTTGGGTGGGCATAAAGGCACAAACATTATTATAGCGGATTTTCCGCTCAGATGGACTGTCTCGGCGATGGGAAGGCTCTTCGATGAAGGCATAGAGGCAGTTGTGCCAAGCCAGAGGACAATCCCCTCAAGGCTGCTTGAGCCAAAGGTAAAAAACAGAAGCAGGCTACATTACATGATGGCAAATATAGAGGTCTCAAAATACAAGGGGCAGAATGTATGGGCACTTCTCCTTGACACAGATGGCTTTGTCGCAGAGGGCACAGGGGCAAATTTCTTCATAGTCAAGGATAGCTCTCTTTTTACGCCTGAGCCAAGAAACATCCTTCGTGGCATAAGCAGGGCATATGTGATGGATGAGCTCGCAAAACAGTTGAATATTCCATGCCATGAGCGAAATATAGAGCTTTATGATGTCGTCACCGCAGATGAGGCATTCTTTACAGGAACACCGTTTTGCATGCTTCCGGTGTCAAGGATTAACGGACTTACCATAGGCTCGGGAAAGATGGGACCTATTACTAAAATGCTTATGGAGAGGTGGAGCAGGAATGTCGGAATAGACATAATAGCCCAGATAAAAAAATGGGGCATTACCCCGGCTGAAGGCACTGCCCCCACGCCCTATGAATTTAGGGGAGGGGATAAGGATTAATAAAGCTATTCTTTAATACAGTAATGAATAACCCTAT
Organism: Nitrospirota bacterium; assembly: GCA_016207905.1. Lineage (NCBI taxonomy): Bacteria > Pseudomonadati > Nitrospirota > Nitrospirota bacterium. The sequence goes on from JACQZC010000053.1 coordinate 32,110, forward strand.
CGGCATAATGCAGGGCAGGCTTTTGCCACCAGTTCAGGGATTGATTCAGGCATTCCCTGAGGAGGAATGGGAAAAGGAATTTTCCTCAGCATCGGAGCTTGGCATTGACTGCATAGAGTTTATCTTCGGGGGGGATAACCCCGAGAGCCATCCCCTCATGAATATTAAGGGCATTGAAAGGATTAACTCCCTTGAGAAACAGACCGGGGTAAGGGTGCTGTCTGTATGTGCGGATTATTTCATGGACTATCCGCTCCATAGGGGTGATGGCAGGAAGGCACTTGGGGTTTTGAATGCCCTTATCAGGAACTGTGGGATTCTGTCTGTAAAGGATATAATAATTCCATGTGTTGACCGCTCAGGTCTGAAAACATTAGAGGAGATAAGACAGCTTGAGGTCTCGCTTAAAAAGTCCTTTCCTTTAGCTGAAAAATTAGGAATCAATCTTACACTTGAGACCGACCTTCCACCAGAGGGATTTATAGGGCTTCTCCGCAGGTTTAGCTCCCCGAATATAAAGGTCAATTATGATATGGGCAATAGCGCCTCTCTTGGCTATGACCCGGAGGAAGAGCTTGACATATATGGCAGATGGATAACTGATGTGCATATAAAGGACCGTACATATAAAGGAGGAAGTGTTCCTCTTGGGGAAGGCGATGTCAACTTTCATCTTGTCTTCAGCAAGCTCAAGAGGCTCGGCTTCTCAGGCATTTTTATTCTCCAGACAGCAAGGGGACAGACAGGCAGGGAGAAGGAGAAAATAAAGGATTATCTATCCTTTCTTAAAAGGTTCATAGGAGGCGGAAAAGGCTCTAAATGGAACTGAATATCGGTGGCAGGGTCTCGGTTGTCAGTGGCTCTTCAAGGGGAATAGGAAAAGCCATAGCCTATGGCTTGCTTAAGGAGGGTGCGATTGTTTATCTGACTGGTAGAGACAAAGAGGCACTGGACTCTACATATAGAGACCTCAGCTCCCAGTTCGGAAACAGTGTTTATAAGTTCAACGGGGACCTTAGCCTTACAGAGACTATAAAAACTCTCATAGAGACTGTTCTCAGGGAGCAGGGAAGGCTTGATATAGCTATTGCAAATATAGGAAGTGGAAGGTCCAAGGTCGGCTGGGATGTTGAGGACAGTTACTGGCATGAGGGCTTTGACATAAACTTCTACCCTGCGGTAAGACTCATAAGGGAATCCATAAGGGTGATGAAGGAGCAGGCTTCTGGCAGTATTGTCGCGGTATCCTCAATTGCCGGCTGTGAGGCAATTCCTGCGCCTATTCCTTACTCAGCTGCAAAGACAGCTCTCCTGAGCTTCGTAAAGAATGTGTCAGCCCTCGTTGCCTCAGACGGTATAAGGGTGAATGCTATCTCTCCGGGCAATGTGTATTTTGAGGGAGGAACATGGGACAGAAAACTAAAGGAAGACAGAGCGGCAGTAGAGCGATATATAGAGACCTCTGTCCCCGCGAGAAGACTTGGCACACCTGAGGAGATAGCCGATGCTATATGTTTTTTGGTCTCTGATAGGGCATCGTTTATTACTGGTGCCAACCTTGTAGTTGATGGCGGGCAGATAAGGAGACTCCTATGATGGAGAGATTTAATCTCAAAGGCAGAAACTCAGTGATAACAGGCGGGGCTGGGCTTCTCGGAAGGAAACATGCCGAAGCTGTCATTGAGGCAGGCGGACTCCCAATCCTTTTAGATATAAATAAGAAGTCTATGGAAAAGGTCTCTATGGAGCTTGCAAAAAGATACGGGAAGAAGATTCCAATTCATATAGTTGATATAACAAAAAAGACTGCTGTGGAAAATGTAGGCAAGGAGATATTCAGGAAATTAGGGGCTGTGGACATCCTCATCAACAATGCCTCTATAGACCCAAAGGTCAAAGGAGTTTTTGGGCTTAAAGGTTTAAGGTTTGAAAATTATTCATCCCGCATGTGGGATAAGGAGCTTGATGTCGGCTTAAAGGGTGCTATGTTTTGCAGTCAGGTCTTCGGCACAGAGATGGCTCAAAAGGGCAGAGGGGTCATCCTGAATATCTCATCTGACCTTGGCATTATAGCCCCTGACCAGAGAATTTACAGAAAAGAAGGGCTTTCAGAAGACAGTCAGCCTGTAAAGCCAGTAACTTATTCTGTAATCAAGCACGGCATCATCGGGCTTACAAAATACCTCGCTGTTTATTGGGCAGAAAAAGGGGTGAGGGTAAATGCCCTCTGCCCTGGTGGAGTCTATCAGAGCCAGCATGCGGACTTTGTGGAAAAACTAACAGACCTCATCCCAATGGGAAGGATGGCTGATGCCGACGAATACAAGGAAGCCATCATCTTCCTCATCTCAGATGCCTCATCTTATATGACAGGCTCTACACTTGTAATAGACGGTGGAAGGACATGCTGGTAAGTGCCTAAAACGGTAGTTGCCATCATACAGGCGCGCATGGGCTCTAAAAGGCTTCCCGGAAAATCAATGATGCCACTTGCAGGCAAACCCCTCCTATATAGGTTTATAGAAAGGGTAAAGAGAAGCAAGACCCCTGAGAAGATAGTGCTTGCCACTACCGAAAGGGCTGAGGACAATGTGCTTGTCAGGGTTGCTGAGGAGCTCGGCATAAGCGTCTTCAGAGGCTCTGAAGATGACCTTGTTGACAGGTATTATCAGGCAGCAAAAGAATTCAAGGCGGATACTGTTGTGAGGCTCTGTGCTGATAATCCAGTTGTTGAGCCAGAAGAGATAGACCGAATCATAAGATACCATCTCGGCACTGACAATGACTTCTCTTCAAACACCCATAACATAAATGGAAACGGCTATCCGGATGGTCTTGGCGCTGAGGTTTATAATTTCTCTACCATTGAGAAGCTCTGGAAAATCACTAAAGACCCGACTCATAGGGAACATCCCCATAGCTATATCTATGAGCACAGGGCAGACTTCAAGGTCGGAACAGTGACATGCCCCCCTGAGTTCAGAAGACCTGAGCTAAGGCTTGATGTAAACACCGAGGAGGAATATCAATTCCTCAGTAAGATATACGAGTACTGGTATCCCCAAAAAAAAGACTTTCACATTACTGACATTATCCAGTGGTATGATAAGATATATAGGTGCGCTCATCAGAAATAAATAGACTGCCTTATTGGCATGGCACTGTTATCCTTTATGGCATAGCGGTATCGGCAATCAAACTCCTCATTATGAAGACCTATCTTCCGCTTATGAGGTCAGACATAATAGGGCCAATGAGATACCTTACAGGAGATGTCATCCTGGATGAGACACTTCCCCTTACAACTGCCATTAAGGCTCTGGCACAGTTTCCACTTGTGAGGTTTGCAGGTTTCATGGGCAGTATCATTGGAAATTATAACTATGAGTTTCTTCAATTCTTTGTGCTTTCTCTTATATATTTTATAGGGATATATCTCCTTGCCAGTTACTTTATCAGGGAAAGAAATATAGCCCTTTTTTTTGCTGTGCTGATGAGTATTACGCCTTTGTTCTCAAAGGTCTTTCTTTACACATATCCCTTTTACCCTGTGAGCGGAAAGCTCTTTGGCTATCTTTCTCAAGGATTTCATCCCCTGATTTTATTTGCATTAGTCTCCGGGAGGTTTGCCCTTTATTTCATTTTTCTTACCCTTCTTCTTCTATTTCATCCTGCTCAGGGCATTCTTTTTAGTGCATTTGCATGCGGATATATCTCATTCCTTAAGGATTATAGTGTAAAGGGGAAAGCCCTGCGCATATTGCCTCTGATTGCTGTGCCAATGATTTATGTGCTTTATATGCCACAGCTCCAGTCATATAATGTTAATTTTACTGAATGGTTTAAGCTGGCTACTATTATGAAGACCAGTGGCCATGCTGTCTCGTGGATGCATAAGGAGGAACTGACAAGCCTCTTGTACACTTATATCGTAGTTGCCTGCCTTGTGGTATTCATGAAGAAGAAGGAAAGGCAATACCCGGGTTTCTTTAAAGATTCCGTCAAAAACATGGATTCTGCATATTATCTGACCTATGCGCTCATGGCATATGTGGCAGTGATGGTATTTGTTGCTATAGGTGCATATGTGTTTCAGCATCCGAGGCTTTTGACCCTTTATCCAAGCAGGCTTGCCTCTCTTTTGGTGCTTGCCCTATTCATCCAGATAGCCCTTCTTATAAGATTTATTATCGAAAAGCATGGTGTAAAAGGCATACCCTTAATAGTCCTCGTAGTTTTTTCTTTTTATTATGCACCGTTTCTGTTTTTCCCTATCCTCTGGATAATCTATAAAGAGCACTTTAGCAGGTGGACTCTCAAAGATGCCCTTCTCTTTAGCCTCGTAGTGTTTGCCTTCTGTTTTATAGATTACTCTTCAGAGACATATATAGGTCTTGTGCTGAACTATAAAAAGCTCGCCATAGGAATACTTTATGTGGTGGCATGGCTTATGACATGGTTTACATTTGCTTATAACTCCCGACTCAGGCAGAGGATTGTTTCTCTGAGCTATCATGTCATCGTTGGCATGATTGTCCTTTTTGGGATTGCCTTTACATCAGTATTTTATGAGACAGTAATACGGTCTCTTCCCGAAATAACCAGAAGCGAAAAGAAGCTCCTGAGCTATATTGACCAAAATACGCCAAAGGATTCTGTTTTTTTTGTTTATCAGAGTGAAACCCTTAAAGACCACTATTACCTGTATACATGGGTGAATGCGGCTTTCAGAAACACTGTGCTTGCCTATGGGGTCGTTTCAAACTCCATATATTTCCCTGATATGCTTCCGAAAATCTATAAGGAACTCGATGTTGTCTATGGACTTACACTAAAGGACATAGAGGAATCGGAAGAACAGCACCTCCTTATCTATAAGAAGGCACTATCATTCAAAGAGGATGACTGGCTGAGGATAAAGGAGTATTACAAGAAATTCGATTATGTTCTTATGTCAGATGACACATTATATGAGCCTCCTTCTTATCTCATAAGAGTCTTTGAAGATAAATATTTCAAACTCTATAGGGTTGACTGGGAGATGATGGGGAAAGAATCATTTGCATGAGCCACACAAGGCATAAAGTTTTAATATTAAGGTCTTCTAAATTGAAAAATTGAAGTTGCATATTTACATATTCCTCTATATAATTTTTATAACAACTGCTGAAGGCAATAAAATTTCCAAAAAGGGAGGTGATGCAAAAGCACTTTCTTTTTAAAGTTGGTAGACTCACAAAAAAATAACGGGGAGGAGTAAAAATGAAAAAATTATTGATTATTGGTGCATGCCTGATTCTTGCGGTTGCATTTTATCTTTCTCATACCACAATCAACTCCAAAGCACCAACTGCAATCGCCGCGGCAAAATATGTAGGCACACTCTATGTTGCAGGTATGGGTGGACATTTTGCAGCTGCCGATGTTGAGATAGACCCATCTGCCGCAAAGCCCATAAAGGTAACAAAGCTCGACAGGGTTGTCATTGGCACGAAGGCTACACACCCGACACACGATGCAAGGATAGATGTCAATGACAGCACAAAGATGTACTGGTCAACATATATTCCTGACAAGAACATAGAAGGTGGAAGAACACTCCATGTTGGTATCTCGGACCTCAAAACAGGCAATGTAATAAAGGATGTTCCGATTAAGATCGCTGACAGGGCGACATGGATTGGTGCAAACTACTGTGCCTCAGGACAGTCCTCAACGATGTTCATCCCTGTGATGATGACGGATGAGGCATATATAGATGTGCTGGACAAAAAGACACTTGAGCTCAAGCACAGGGTCTTCCTTCCTTATAAGAAGGGCGAGACTAAGTTCTATCATGGCATAAACTCTCCTGATATGAAGGAGTTTATGGTTGCAGTAAATCTTGCTGATGAGGGAAAGCCCAACGGAAAGATTGACATCATCAGGCTTGACATGGCAGCACTTGAAAAGGGCGAGGCAAAGATTCTGAAACAGAAACAGGTTACAGGCACACCCGGAAAGACACTTACATTCAGGCAGACCTATACACCTGATGGCAATTATATACTTCAGTCAGGTGCTGACAGGTTCTTCCTCATTGATGCAAAGAGTCTTAAACTCATTGACGAGGAGATGCTTAATGAGGGACAGAACCACGATGCAATGGCAACCCCTGACAGTAAGTATGTAGTACTGACCTTAAGGGAGATGGTTGAAAGCTCCGAAGGTGCAGAAGGAAAAGACATTACCGATGGTACGCTCCTTCTTTATGACATTGAGGCAAAGGGTGTTGTTGGAACATCATCATCTGCATGCTATCAGTGCCACAGGGCTCTTGGCATTCACGGCAATTCGGTTCTCTGCGGTCTGGACGGAAACTGGAAAAAGTAAGCTCTAAGCTGGCTTGAAAATAGCGGGCATCTGCTTTATTATAAAACAGATGCCCGTTTCCCACATTTAAAATAATAAGGAGATAGGTCTTGAGATTTAATCTTTTCAGTGTTGCTATTAAGAACCTAAAAAGAAAGTCTTTTAGAACCGTAATCCTTATCCTCTCCATAGGTCTTTTAGTGTCAATCTTAGTGTTCGGGACATCGTTCCTTTTGAGTGTAAGCTCAACGCTTAAGAGGGCATCAGACAGACTTGGTGCAGACCTCTTGGTTGTGCCCATGGGTGCAAGGGATTATGCAGAGGAGGTCCTGCTTGAGACAAAGGCAAAGACATTCTACATGGACAGCTCCATGGTAGAGAGGGTCAAGAAGGTTGATGGCATAGAAGAGGTTACATACCAGACATATCTTACCACTATACTTGGTGTCTGCTGTGATATACCAGAGGTCAAGGTGGTTGCCTTCAATCAGGAAACGGATTTTATTGTTACCCCATGGCTTAAAAAGGCTATTGGAAGGAAGCTCGAAAAAGGCGAGGCAATCATAGGCTGGGAAGCAGATAGGAATTTAGGTCTTCTTGATATGGAAGGAAGTGTGCTTTTCGGGACCAAGTTTAAATTTGTAGGTGTGCTCGAAAAGACAGGCACAGGGCTTGACAATGCAATCTTTATAAGTGATGAAAATATTAATGAGGTAATTGAAAAGGGTAAATCTGGTATTAAACCATGTGAGATTTCCCTCATATTCACAAAGGTCAGGGAAGGGTTTGACCCTGTAAAGGTTGGTAGAAAGGTTGAGGGTGAGATAGTTGAAGTCGATGTTATTGAAAGAAGCGATATGGGCAAGCGGATAATCTCCACACTCAAGGATATAAATAGGGTGTTTCTGCTTACAATCATTCTTGCATCCTTGCTTTCGACATTTCTTGCGTGGGCAATATTCTCTGCTATTGTAAATGAGAGGTTTAGGGAAGTTGGAATAATGAGGGCAATTGGCGCAAAAGGCTCCCATATAATCAGGATGTTCTTTATCGAGGTCATTGTCATTGGTGTGCTTGGAAGTCTTATTGGAATAGCACTTGGCACATATCTATCGGTTAGCCTTTCGAGGGTCTTTACCATTCTAAGGGATGTATCTGCAACACTCACCGTATTTGAGCGCATTGAGGTGGGCATTCTTGGTCTTGCTATAGGTACTGGAATATGTATGATTGGTGCCTTTTCATCTATAATCCGCATAAAAAGGCTTGAACCCCTCAAGGCACTCAAGGAGGCATAATGGTACAGATACAGATAAATGATATAAGCAAGGTCTATACAGTTGGAAGTAGTGAAATCAAGGCAGTTGATGGTGCCTCACTTGAGATTGAAAAAGGCGAGTTCGTCTCCATCACCGGGCATTCAGGCTCTGGAAAGACAACATTGCTTTCAATCATAGGCGGGATACTCATGCCTTCATCAGGAAAGGTTTTCTTCGGTGGCACTGACATTTATAGCTTGAGCGAGGATAAGATTTCAGAGTACAGGGCTGAAAAGATTGGCTATATATTCCAGTTTGCAAGTCTTCTTCCTGTGCTTACTGTAGAGGAAAACCTCTTTCTTCCAACTATCTTTACTTCTAAAAGGAAATCAGGCATAAGGCAGAAGACACAGGAATACCTTTCTATGGTTGGGCTTTCAGATAAGATTAACTCCTATCCATCCGAGCTGAGCGGTGGTGAGCAAAGAAGGGTTGCCATTGCACGTGCACTTATGAATGACCCTGAAGTAATCCTTGCCGATGAGCCTACAGGAGACCTCGATGAAGAGACAGAGGCAGAGGTCATGGAGTTTTTAAAGAGCATAAATCGTGACAGAGGCATAACCTTTATTTTAGTTACCCATAGCACAGAGATAGCGAGGTCTGCAAAGAAGATGATAAGGATGTCTCATGGCAGGTTGAGCGAGGTCGCAATCTCTTCTTGACAGAGTAACTCGTTAATTGCTAAATTAACCTGAAAAAGTTTAAACAAAGAGAGGAGGGGTGCATGGATGCCCTCTATAAAGGTGAGGGAGAGTGATTCCTTTGAGAATGCACTTAAGAGGTTTAAGAAACAGTGCGAAAGAGAAGGAATACTCTCGGAGATAAAAAAAAGGGAGCATTACGAGAAGCCGAGTGTCAGGAAAAAGAAAAAGGCAATTGCCGCTCGCAAAAAGGCAGTTAAAAGGGTAAAATTTCAAGGTTAAAAATGTCTTTATTATCTAAAGGGTGCGCATGTGGGCTTATTGAAGCTTAGGGAACTATATAATAAAGCCGTTGGCATCGGTATAGACAACGACCCAAGGGGAACTGTCGTTGTCTTAAGAGAGCTTGAAGCCCGTAGAAAAGACTACGAGAACCTTAAGGAAAGCGAAAGGGAATTCTTTGATGTAGAATCCCTTACCAACCCCTATCCTGACACAAGGATACTTCATGGCAGTGGCGATGAGGAGATAAACTCCGCTACCATAGGTATTGACATTGACACAGCCGAGGTCCTTCTATGCGACAGCTTAAGACAGAGAGGTCATGGCATTGACCTCATAATATCCCATCATCCCTCGGGCAGGGCTTATGCAGGGCTTTATGCAGTTATGCAGATGCAGGCAGATATTCTGTCAAGATTTGGAGTGCCAATCAATATAGCAGAAGACCTGCTCGAGGGCAGGATTAAAGAGGTTCAGAGAAGACTCATGCCTGTCAACCATTCAAAGACAGTGGATGCCGCAAGGCTAATCGGTATACCCTTTGTCTGTTTTCACACGCCTGCAGATAACATGGTGTCTGCTTATCTACAGAGGCTTTTTGACGACAAAAAACCCTACAAGGTGGAAGACCTCATAGACATTCTTAGAGAGATTCCCGAATACAGGGATGCCGCAAAAAACAGTGCCGGGCCAGAGATACTCGTAGGAGCCAAATCAAGAAAATCTGGTAGGATATTTGTCGATATGACAGGTGGCACAGAGGGCTCAAAAGAGATATTCGGAAGCATTGCCCAGAGCGGTATAAATACCATAGTGGCAATGCACCTGAGCGAAGACCACAGAAAGGAAGCAGAGAAAAACCATATCAATGTCGTCATCGCAGGACATATCTCGAGCGACAACATTGGCATGAACCTCCTCTTAGATGAGCTTACAAAACAATCTCCCATCGGGATTACTGCCTGCTCGGGCTTTAGAAGGATAAGCAGGCTTACATACTGAAAACTATATTGCCTCCTCTACAAAAAATTTGCATATAACATATTTTAAAAATATATAATTATTTATGAAATCAGACGGCATCCTTGAAGAGATAAAAGGCAGGCTCGACATCGTAGAGCTTATATCCGAATATGTCTCCATTAAGAAGGTAGGACAGAACTACAAGGGGCTCTGCCCTTTCCACCCTGAAAAAACCCCATCCTTTATGGTAAGCCCTCATAAGCAGATATTCCATTGCTTTGGCTGTGGAAGTGGCGGAGATATTTTGAGCTTTATAATAAAATACGAAAACCTTTCATTTAATGAGGCACTCCGAATTCTCGCTAAAAAGGCAGGCGTAAAGCTCAAGGATTATTCGCTTAAAAAAGACGAAGGTAAAGAGACGCTCAAGGAGATTCATGAAGAGGCATCTAAACTGTTCGTTAAAAACCTCGAGGGCTCAAGGTTAGCAAGCGAGTATCTTAAATCGAGGGGACTTAAGGATGACACCATAAGCCGATTTTCATTGGGCTATGCTCATCCAGGCTGGCATCAGCTTTACGAGCATCTGAAAGGTAGGGGATTCCCTGAATCGCTAATGCTTCAGTCTGGGCTTCTCTCGACGGGTCCAAAAGGCGTATATGACAACTTCAGGGCAAGAATAATGTTTCCCATATCCAGCCCTCATGGAGATGTCATAGCATTTGGCGGAAGGGTTATGGATAACGGAATGCCCAAATACCTGAACTCCCCTGATACAGTCCTTTTCAAGAAAGGCGAGACCCTCTATTGCCTGAATATGGCAGAAAAGGAAATCAGGGGAAAAGACTGTGCCATTGCCGTTGAAGGCTACTTCGATGCAATCATGTGCCATCAAAATGGGATTGGAAATGTGGTTGCACCACTGGGGACTGCCCTTACGACAGGACATCTTAAAAGACTCAAAAGATTCACAAACAATATAATTGTTATTTTTGATGGAGACACCGCAGGTCTTATGGCGGCAAAAAGGTCTGTATCGTTAATGTTAGAGCACGGCATGAGGCCAAAAGCCCTCATACTGCCAGAGGGCAAAGACCCTGACAGCCTCCTGAGGGAAAAAGGGCACGAATATATGACTCATCTCATAGAAAAGGCTTCCACTATGCCTTTAGATTTTTTTATAAAGACATCGTCTAAGCCAAAGGCAGAGACAGTAAAAGAGGTATTGGCTTTAATATCAAAAGTGAATGACCCGATTTACAAGGAGGAGCTTCTCCTTGAGCTTACGGAAAAATCTAAGATGAGCGAGTCCACACTCAGAAAGGAATTGAAAAACCTCGTGAAGGCAGAACTCCATCACAAAGGGGTTGCAATGTCAATGACCTGCAATGAAGAGCTTCTGCTTTTAAGTGCCATAGTATCGTTCCCGGAGAAAAAACAGATGATACTTAAAGATATATCCTTAGAGGACATTAAAGACACCCTTTTAAGAAAGGCATTCCAGAAGGTCATCTCCTTAAAGGACATCGCATCAGGAGTCCAAGAAGAAGACTCCGAGGAAAACAGGCTCATACGCATACTATCGGTTGAGCCGGGTTTTGACATCACAAATGTTGACAAAAACATCGATGACTGTATAAAGAAGATAAAGAAACGGCAGATCGACGAGAGGATACAGATTGCCAGGGAAAGCGAAGACCTCGGGCTTCTAAGCAGTCTTCTTACGGAGAGGAAAAAACTCACTGGAGAGACAACAAGATGAAAAAAGATTACGAGGATTCCGAAGAGTCGGAGAAAAATTCAGACATCTTAAGAGAAGCCGAACAAGACGCTGTTAAAGACGAGGCTGAGGAGGCATCGCTCGTTGCAGTGGAATACGAACCTATAAAGGCGTATCTCAGAGAGATGTCAGGCAGGCAACTCCTTACGAGGGAAGGAGAAGTCGAGATTGCAAAAAAGATAGAGGCAGGAAGAAAACAGCTCACATCCGTAATATTTCTTTTGCCCTTCGCTATAAGGAAACTGGTTCCTCTTGGGGACCTCGTTGAAAAGGGCGAGGCTCCGTTTGCAGAGATAATCTCAAATGGAGAGGATATATCCGAGGAGGACTTCATTGCAGAAAAGAAAAGATTTACAGACAAGGTAAGTCGCATAGAGAAACTCTTCAACAAAAGAGCTTCTTATCTGAAGGGTCAAAAGCCCTCACAAAAAAAACTTGCTGGCATTGAAAGACAAATGCTCGATGAGGTAGAAAAACTGAAACTCAAAGAGGAAGTGATAACCTCCCTTACAGAAGAGGTCAAAGAACTGATTGCAACCGGTATATTTCTCCAAAGGGAGCTTCAGACATCGAGGAAGAAAACGAAGAAAGCCTTAAACGATAAGATTCACAAAGATTACAAGGATAAAAGAAGAAAACTCAGGGAGATACTTTTTTTGCTCGGTATCAAGGTTAGTGAACTCGAAAAGGTGCTCAGAAATATAATAGGTAGCGAACAAAGGATTACAGAGGCAAAGAAAGAGTTGACAGAAGCCAATCTCAGGCTTGTCATAAGCATAGCAAAAAGGCATATGGGTAAGGGACTGAGCCTTTCTGATTTAATACAGGAAGGCAATATCGGACTTATGAGGGCAGTCGATAAATTCGAGTACGCAAGGGGATATAAGTTCAGCACATATGCTACATGGTGGATAAGACAATCCATAACAAGGGCACTGGCAGACCAATCCCGGATGATAAGGATACCTGTGCACATGGTTGAGACGATAAACAGGATAACGAGGGCAACGAGGGAGCTTGTGCAGGAACTTGGCAGGGAGCCCGAGAAAGAACTGATTGCACATAGGGTCAAGATGCCTATTCACAAGGTTGAGGCTGTGCTGAAAATAGCAAAAGAGCCCATATCCTTAGAAACACCAATAGGAGATGACGAAGACAGCCACCTTGCGGATTTCATCGAGGACAGGACCGCCTCCTCCCCGTTTGACTCTGCAATATCGGATGAATTAAAGAAACAGATTCAAAGGGCACTTGGAACACTCAGTAAAAAAGAGCAGAAGATCCTGATAAGAAGGTTTGGAATCGGCACTGATATGCCACATACACTTGAGGAGGTAGGACAGGAGTTCGAGGTTACAAGAGAAAGGATAAGACAGATTGAGGTAAAGGCTTTAAGAAAGCTCAAGCACCCCTCAAGGAGCAAGTGGCTTAAGATTTTTTTAGGGAAATAAGTGGGCTGATTGATTATATTCAATCAGGTATGTTATAAAATATAACTGGTTTATGAGGGAAATTAACTTACAGGAGGTATTATAATTGCCGCCAAAGGCACAGCCAAAGAAAAACCTTTCTGCCCTTAAAAGGGTCAGGCAAGCTAAGAAGCAGGAGCTGAGAAATAAGGCAGTTCGCTCTAAGGTAAAAACTATTAGAAAGAAATTAGTAAGTGTGGTTGCCTCAAAGAACAAAGACGCTGTATCAGCAGTGCTTAAGGAGGCAGTAAAGGTCATAACTTCGGCAGCATCAAAGGGTGCGATACACAAAAACACTGCCTCAAGGAATATATCGAGGCTTTCGAAACTGGCAAACACTATCCTTAAAGCTTAAGGAGTCGGGTCAGCATGTATTCAAGCGGATAGGATGTGCCACTGCTTTTGATGGCAATGTCTGTTTCATGGAGAATCTCAAAAGCCTTCTTTGCCATTTCGGTGTCTTTGCTCTGTGTAAACTGATAGTTTATTGCACCTAAAAGCATCTGTGGCTCTACTATGCCTGACAATGCCTTGAAGATTTTAAATACACTCTGGCTGTCTTTGTTATGAATTGCCTTAAAGAGGTCAAAGGCATCATAATCTCCAATGCCCCTGATGAGCTCTTCGATGTCTTTTCTTTCAAGTGTTTTCTTTCCTATCTCGGAGAACTTTTCTATCTCGGAAGTGAGAAGCCCTATATCAGTGCCAATAACGGCTATAAGGTAGTCCACTGCCTCTTTGGAGAGAGTGATTCCGATATTCGATGCCTTTTCCTTTATCCATAACGGAATATCCGCTTCCCTGATATCAAGAGATATGGCTTGAGCACTGCCAAACATCCCATTATGTGACTTTTTAAATCTGCCTTTCTCTGTCTGATACAACATTATGAGGACAGAGGAAGGCGAGGGCTTTGAGATATAGTGGCCGAGCACTGTAAGCTCTTTCTCTACAAGGAGATTGCAGTTCTCTACCGTAACTACCCTTCTGCCTTCGATGAAGGGCACTGTGTAAAGTATGTCTATCACATTTTCTATAGTGCCTTCAGGCATCTCTCTGTCAAAGGTATAGAATAAAAAATCCCTTTCAGCCTGAGGGATAGTCCTTTTGGCTTCAAAGACCGCTTCTTTCAATAAATAAGGCTCATTTGAATGAAGAAGGTATACTGGAGATTTAAGACCCTTCTTTATTTCCTTTAAAAATCTAATCATACCTTCTCATCTATAAAGGATTGAAGAGACTATTTCGGAAGATAGCTCTCCCAATGCCCTTTCGATAGCCTCCTCTTTAAGTGCTGTTATTTCCTCTAAAGTGCCCTCACTCGAAAAAGTTATGGGGAATATCACAGTGCCTCCGAGTTCAAATGGAGACTCCTCTGTTACATCCTGATGGAGATAGAAACTTCCTTTTATGAATACCTCAAACTGGACAGCTACATTTTCTTTATATGCAACCCCTCTGAGCTCAAAGGTATCGATGACACCTCTAATGCTATAAGGCGAGGTCTTTTCGACCCTTATTCCGTTTTTCATAAGTTCCTCAGTAAGGGTAATCATGAGCTTGTCTTCAAGACCATGCTCGAATGTCTGATTGACAATACTTCCGAGCCTTACGGAGTCAAGAGGGATGTTCTTATGAAGCGTGTAGCCACAGGAGGTAAGGAAGAGTAAAAGACAGAGCAACAGTAACCACCATGTTTTGATTTGCATGTCTATTTTCCACTGCGGGTGCATGTTAATCAGATATTCTCTCCTTTTTTATATTCTCTATACAGGCAATAATCTAACTCTATGCCGTGTTTCTTCCACACTGATGATCGCCCCTTTTATTAGAGCCTCTGAAGATTCTTTTAAAATCTGTTTCAGCCTTCTATTGATATTGTTTGGAGTTTCATTTTCAAGTCTTAAAATTATTGCGCTTGGAAACTTCTCTCTTGATGCAGAAATAATACCGCCAAAATCGAGGTCGCAGGTTAAGATGACCCTTCCTTCTTCTACTGCTTTTCTGACAATTTCCGTATCTGAGGCACGGTGCATATTAATATCCCTTACATGGATGGCATCAAACCCTTGCTCTTTCAACCACTTTACGGTAGTCTGTGAAATACCCATATCTGCAAAAAATTTCATGCTAAGGATAACTTACAGGATGCAGTTCTTCTTTAGCGAGCCATGAAGCGTATTGAAGCGCCTCTTTTATGTCCTCTGGCTCAAGGTCAGGATACTCTTTAAGTATCTCTTCTGTAGTCATTCCATTTGCAACAAGGTTTATTATGAGAGAAACAGGTATTCTCAGCCCCCTTATGCAAGCCTGCCCGCCCATAATGTCCTTGTTGAATGTTATCCGTTTAAATTCTTTCATCACGCTCCTCCTGCTTTGTGTATTTCTTTATTATACAACCTTTCTCATAATCTCATGCCAAGGCATAGAGCCTTTGCATCATTAATATCAGCCTTTTTGCAAGCCTTTTTCCATATCCTCATACCACTATATTCACCAGCTTCCCCTTAACCACAAACACCTTCTTTGGAGGTTTATCTTTAAGAATCTCTTTTATCTTAGGCTCATTGAGAGCTATGTCTTTAAGCTCCTCATCTGACTTCCCATGAGGTGTTATGAGCTTTGCCCTTACCTTTCCACCTATCTGTATGACTAATTCTATCTCCTCTTCCTTTGCGGCAACATCATCCCATGAGGGCCATTTCTCATCGAGGATGCTTGGGCTTTTCCCAATAGCACTCCAGAGCTCTTCTGCTATATGAGGGGCAAAAGGGCTTAGAAGGACAAGTAGTTTTTCAATTGCAAATCTCAATGCAAGGTAGTCCTCCTCAGAGGCAGGCTCAAAGGAGTTTATCTCATTTAACTGTTCCATAAGGGCAGATATTGCAGTGTTGAAATGGAACTGCCGTTCTATGTCATTGGTTACCCTTTTGATGCTCTGGTGTGTTTTTTTATAAAGGGGATGGGTCTCAGACACAGTTCCTTCTTTTAATCTATCTTTATATTTATAGACAGTGAGGTAAAGTCTTCCAAGGAACCTATATGCTCCCTCGACCCCTTTGTCGGACCATTCAAGGTCTTTCTCAGGTGGTGCGGCAAAGAGGGTGAAGAGCCTTGTCGTATCTGCACCGTATTTTCCGATGAGATGGTCTGGGTCTATAACATTCTTTTTTGATTTAGACATCTTCTCGACTCTGCCAAGCTCAATCTCATTCCCACATTTAATGCACCTGCAGTCTTTTATCTCATCAGGAGAAAGCCAGCCGTGTTCATGGCACTTAAGGGTTTCTTTTGAGACCATGCCTTGCGTAAGGAGATTTCCAAATGGCTCGCTCTGGGCTGTCAGTCCAATGTCCCTTATGACCCTCATAAAGAACCTCGAATAAAGAAGATGTAAGACTGCATGCTCGACTCCTCCGACATACTGGTCAACAGGCATCCATTTATGTGCCTCTGAATGAGGGTCTTTTAAGAGACCCTGAAGGTCTATATCTCCTTTTGGAAGACAGTATCTTAGGAAATACCATGATGAGTCAACGAATGTATCCATAGTATCTGTTTCTCTTTTAGCAAGCCCTTTGCATAAAGGGCAGGGAACATTTATGAAGTCCTCAAGCTCAAGAAGTGGACTGCCACCTTTTCCTGTAAACCTTACACTTTCAGGAAGTATTACTGGAAGGTCTGCTTCAGGCACAGGCACAATACCGCATTTTGAGCAGTAAAGCACAGGTATTGGTGTTCCCCAGTATCTTTGCCTTGAGATGCCCCAGTCCCTGAGCTTATAGTTTACAACCTTTTTACCAACTCCCTCCTGCTTCAAATAATCAGCTATCTCCTGCCTTGCCATTTCAGAATAGATACCGCTAAACCTTCCTGAATCAATGAGTATGCCTTCTCCCTCATATGCTGAGTCAAAGACTTTTTCCTGACTCTCGGGCACAATAACGGTTCTTATTGGAAGTCCATATTTTTTTGCAAACTCAAAATCCCTCTGGTCATGAGAAGGCACAGACATTATGGCTCCTGTCCCATATTCCATAAGCACGAAACTTGCGATATAAATAGGAAGCCTCTCCCCATTTACAGGGTTAACTGCATAGTGACTTGTAAAAAGTCCTGTTTTTTCGTCCATCCTTCCATAATGCTCCTTTAGTTTTTCGAGCTTGATAGTGTCAGGAAGAAGTTTTTCGGACAAAGGATGGTTTGGTGCAAGGCAGAGGAATGTTGCGCCCCAAAGCGTATCGGGCCTTGTTGTGAAGACTCTTATCTTTTCATTCATACCTTCGATGGGAAAATCGGCCTCTATGCCTTCGCTTTTTCCGAGCCAGTTTTTCTGCATAAGGACAACGCTTTGAGGCCAGCCCTTGAGGTCGTCGCATGCTTTATGAAGCTCTTCTTCGTAATGGGTTATATTCAAAAACCACTGCTCTAATTCTTTCTGCTCTACTTCGCTATCGCATCTCCAGCACCTTCCTTCTATGACCTGCTCATTAGCAAGCACAGTGGCACATGACGGACAGAAATTAACAAAAGACGATTTCTTATATGCAAGCCCCATCTTGAGCATCTTGAGGAAAAACCACTGGTTCCACCTATAGTATTCAGGACTACATGTAGTTACTTCTCTTTGCCAGTCATAGCTTAGTCCCATGCGGATGAGCTGTTTCTTCATATAGCTTATGTTTTCGTATGTCCATGTAGCAGGGTGTATGCCTTCTTTTATTGCGGCATTTTCAGCAGGCAGTCCAAATGCATCCCATCCCATTGGATGTAGCACATTGAAGCCCTGCATCCTTTTGTATCGGGCAATAACATCTCCGATTGCATAGTTTCTTACATGTCCCATATGAATCCTGCCGGATGGATAGGGGAACATCTCAAGACAGTAAAACTTCCTGTCATTAGGCGGATTTGTGCCGAAGATGTCCTTTTCAGCCCAGTAGCTCTGCCACTTAAGCTCTATTTCTTCTGGGATATATTTTTCTTTCATTCAACAGGCTTTCAGGGTAAAGCCCTTAATCTCCTCAAGCTTTCCTATAGCCCTTCCCGAGTCAATCGCCTCTTCTGCTATCATAACGGCATCCTTAAACGAATCAGTCATGCCTGCGACAACCAGAGACGAAGAGGAGTTCATAAGCACAATATCCCTTTTAGGACCTTTTTCGCCTTTGAGGATTGAAAGTGTTATCTTTGCGTTTTCATCCTTTGTGCCACCTGAAATCTCTTTAAGCTCAGCCCTTTGAAGCCCAAAGTCCTCGGGGGAAAGCACAAAGTTATCTATTTTTCTGCCTGAGGAAAGCCTCGATACCATTGTGCCATTTGAGATTGTTATCTCATCGAGGCCGTCTTCGCCGTGGACAACCATTACATCTTCTGCACCTAAGTTTTGAAGGACACGGCAGAGGGTCTCTGTAAGTTTGTCCGAGAAAACACCAAGTATCTGTTTTTTTGCACCTGCAGGGTTTGTGATGGGTCCAAGGATATTAAATATGGTCCTTATACCCATCTCCCGTCTTGGGCCAATTGCATACTTCATTGCAGGGTGAAAAAGAGGTGCAAAAAGGAATCCAAAGCCTGTCTGAAAGAGGCATTCCTCTACCTTCTCAGGAGGGAGGTCTATCTTGACTCCTAATGCCTCAAGCACATCTGCGCTTCCTGCTTGAGAAGACACAGAGCGGTTTCCATGCTTTGCAACAGGCACACCGCATGCAGAGACAACAATGGCAGTGGTTGTGGATATATTGAATGTTCCTGCCATGTCTCCGCCTGTTCCGCAGGTGTCAAGTGTGCCTCGAGGTGACTTGATAGATGCGGCTTTCTGCCTCATAACCTTAGCCGCACCTGTTATCTCATCCACTGTCTCGCCCTTAATCCTGAGTGCAGTAAGGAATGAGGCTATCTGTGCATCGGTTGCCCTACCTTCCATTAGCTCAGTCATGCACTCAGCCATCTCGAACTCAGAGAGGTTTATATCGCTTACAAGGATGCTGATTGCCTCCTTTATCATATCTACCTCCTTAATTTCAAAAAGTTTCTTAGATTTTCCATAGCATCCTTATTAGTCCTCAATCAAAACCACATCCTCAAGTCCTCTGAAGTGGGTATCGCTGGTTATCACCTTGCAACCCTTTTCCAGTGAGGTTGCATATACGATGGCATCAGCCATAGGCAGTAAGTGCTTCAAGCTTAAATCTGCTGATGTAAGTGCTATGCTTTCACTTAAAGGAACAATCGTTGTCTTCCACATTGAAGATACTGCAAGGATGGCATCAGCTTCGGTGCGCTCTTTTTTTATCTTCTTATAGACCTCATAAAGGATAATCGTTGGGGTTATTATCTTAGTTGGGTCCTTAAGATATCTTGAGTATTCGCTACAAAGGGGACCATCTGTAAAGAATTCAATCCAGCCGGAAGAGTCCACAAGATACATTATCTGTCTTTGTCCTCTCTTATGTCCCCTCTGTCCATTCCCTTTAGAAATCCCTTGAATGAAGTAGCAGGCTTCTCAGGAATGAAATAGATTACCCCGCCTTTTGTGATGACAGTCATCCTCTGACCCTTTTTTAAATTGAGTTTCTCCCTTATATCTTTTGGTATCACTACCTGAAATTTCGGTGATACGGTAGTAGTCGGCATTTTATCCCTCCTTATAGCATCGATACAAAAATTGTAAAACAAATACATGGGACTGTCAACACCTATTACCTCCACTTGTCCCCTGTTTTTTAAGACAGCTCCTTTTCAAGATGTAATAGACGGTTAAGCATCCTATCCCTTTCTACTCAATCTTAGAAAATTCCTCAATATATCCTTACCCACCCTTGTAAGGATTGACTCAGGATGAAACTGAACACCCTCTATCAGAAACTCCCTGTGTCTTACACCCATTATCTCACCCATATCTGTCCATGCACTTATCTCAAGGCACTTAGGGAGCGTCTTTTTCTCTATAAGAAGGGAATGATACCTCGTTGCCTCAAAGGGATTTACTATCCCCTTAAAAATGGTTTTTCCATCATGATAAATCATGGATGTCTTTCCATGCATGAGTCTTTCTGCCCTTATGATTTTTCCTCCAAATGCAGAACCTATTGACTGATGTCCAAGGCACACGCCCAATATTGGAATCCTGCCTGCAAAGTGCCTTATTAAATCAACGGAGATTCCTGCCTCATTCGGAGTGCAAGGGCCAGGGGATATTACAATCCTCATGGGCTTGAGCCTTTCAATCTCAGGTATGGTTATCTTGTCATTCCTGAATACCCTTATGTCCTCGCCCAGCTCTCCCAAATACTGAACGAGGTTATAAGTAAAGGAATCGTAATTGTCAATCATCAATAGCATATTAGTCTTAGCTCGCCTCCTCTGCCATTTCAACTGCCTTCATCATCCCTTTGGCTTTATTGACAGTCTCCATGTACTCAAGCTCAGGCTTTGAGTCTGCCACTATGCCTGCACCTGCCTGCACATATATCATGTTGTTTTTCTTAATGAGTGTTCTTATGGTGATACATGTATCCATATTGCCTGTATAGCCGAAATACCCGACTGCACCTGAATACAACCCTCTTCTTAAAGGCTCAAGCTCCTCGATTATTTCCATTGCCCGAATCTTTGGAGCACCAGTGACTGTGCCTGCAGGGAAAGAGGCATTGAGGACATCGAATGAATCGAGCCCATCTTTTAGGATGCCCTCTACATTTGACACCATATGCATTACATGGCTATACCTTTCCACAGCCATAAGCTCTGTGACCTTTACAGAGCCTGTCTTTGCAACCCTTCCCACATCGTTTCTTCCTAAGTCAACGAGCATTATGTGCTCTGCCTTTTCTTTTAAGTCATCTTTTAGTTGTTTTTCGAGGGCTATGTCTTGTTCCTCTTTGTCACCCCTTCTTCTTGTGCCTGCTATTGGTCTTAAGGTAATCTTTCTGCCTTCAAGCCTGACGAGGATTTCAGGGGAGGAGCCAATCATCTCACAGTCCCCTGTATCTAAGTAATACATATAGGGAGAGGGGTTTATCACCCTCAGTGCCCTGTAGATGGAGAATGCATCGATATGGCAGGGCTTCTGAAACCTCTGTGATAAGACCACTTGAACGACATCTCCGTTAGAGATATAATCCTTTGCCTTCATAACTGCTGATTTGAATGCCTCCTTTCCCCCAAATGAGGAGACGAACGAATCGCCCCCTTTAGTGCCTTCTCCTGACCTGAACTCAAGGACATCTGGGGGCAATGGCTTTTTCAGTTTCTTTACTATGTTATTAATCTTTTCTCTTGCAGTTTTATAAGCAATTTCTGGGTCTTTGCCTTTTGTAGGCACAGTGGATAAAACCTTTATCGTTTGTCTTAGGCTGTCAAATATAAGCATTGTATCTGTGAGCATGAAAAACATATCAGGCAGTTCTATGTCTTTTCTTTTCATGTCAGGAAGTTTTTCCATGAATCTGACCATGTCGTAGCTCAGATACCCGACAAGACCGCCTGAGAACCTCGGAAGACCTGCTACCTTTAGTGCCTTGTAATTTTTCATTGTTTGTCTCAGGAAATCTATAGGGTCTTTGACCTCAAGAGAGTGTGTTTTTCCTTTCTCTATTATCTCAACCTGTGTTCCTGTTGCCTTTATGACCTTTGAGGGGTTTAGACCTAAAAAAGAATACCTTGCCCATTTCTCTCCGCCAACAACGCTTTCAAGTAGAAACGAGGGGCAGTCTCTTAGCTTCAAGAATGCAGAGACAGGGGTATCGGTGTCTCCTGATATTTCCCTGTAAACAGGGATGAGCCTGCCTTTTGCCGAAAGGGCAATATTTTTAAAGTCTTCTATGTCAGGGTATATCATGTTGACAAAGCACCTGATTATTAACTATATTTATTTATTATAACCGATTGTCCTTATTAATTTTTAATATGCGGGTGTAGCTCAGTTGGTAGAGCACAACCTTGCCAAGGTTGGGGTCGCGGGTTCAAGTCCCGTCGCCCGCTTTGAAGCCAAGAAAAATCTTACGATTTTTCTTAGAAAATAAATATTAAAGAGGTCTCCAAAAAGTCATAGACTTTTTGGAGCTATATGGCGGCGTACCCAAGTGGCTAAGGGAGAGGTCTGCAAAACCTCGATGCATCGGTTCAAATCCGATCGCCGCCTCTTTAACTATCTCGTTAAAATATACCCTGCGCCTGCCTCTGTCCACTCTGAAGGCTCAATCTGATTAAGCCTTCTTACGAGGTCGCTTATCATGCCTGTGGATTTTGCATCATAGACTTTAAACATTCCTTCCTGAAATCCTAATGAAACAAGCTCTTCTTTTTTCTTTGTGGCTATGACCTTAATCCATTCTTCAGCAGTATTTTCCCTGTATTCAGGAAGAAAAAGTGCCTTCAGTCTTATCGAACTTTTTAGAGGCGGAAACTCGTATGGCTCCCCTGCCTTTATGAAATTTTCCCGATTCACAGAATTCGGCAAAAGCACTGTTACAGAGCCATCTACTGCAACTGAGAATATATAAACATAACAATCCGAGCTTGCCTGATAGAAGAGCTTTACCTCCTCGCCTTCTTTTAGCTCTGTCTTTGAAAGCGAGAGTTTTATGGAAATCCCCTCACCTTTTTCAGGATAAACAGGTATGATGAGTGCCTTTAAACTGACCTTGTAGAGGAATCTGTCTTTTTCATCCCAGCCCTCTTTTATAATTTCAATTTTATCTATTTTACCCCTCACACTTGCATATATGAGGTCTTCCTTAAGCTGACTGTTTGACACAAGGGTATGTGACCTTATGAATGTGCCGACTGCCTCTTCAATTGCCTTTCTCTGGGCGTCCTTTTTTGCACGCTCTTTTACCTCTTTTGGGGTGTCAAGCTCACCCATGTAGGCTTCGCCCTCTGCAGTAACCCAGATAGGTGCAGAAGAGGCAAAGACACTTGACGCAAATAAGAAAGCGCCGATGATTAGTGTCATTGCGAGTCCTGATGCTTCGGGGCGAAGCAATCTATTGCTTTGGGTATGCTTCATCACTTTCTCAGGTTAAACCTTCCTCTCAGTTTCTCTATCTCCGGGCTTATGCTCGGAGACTGCTGAACATTAAGCTCCTTTGCCTCGTTTTCAACCAAAGGCTTTATATATTCATAAATCTCAGCAAGGCTCTTTTTGCCCTCTTTTAGTGCTTTAAGAAAATAATATGTGAATACCCCATGACCTCTTTCAGGATTAGATGTGCTTATATCAGTTCCCTGTGTTGAGGTCAAAACTGCCATGTTTTGAGGTAATATTAAACCCTCTACTGTCATCACCAATGGTCTTGCTCCTTTTGCTAAAACACTTCTTCCACCTGAGCCTGAAAAACAGGAATCCAAGACAACTACTACCTCAGCTACCTGCAATTTGCCCAGATTATCATAAAGCCTTTTTAATGGATACCCTGTAAGCTCAAGGTAATTAGGGTCTCCATCATATGGGACAAGATATGCATCACCTGTTTTTGGCTCTGGTGCACCATGTCCTGAGTAATAGACAAAAACACGACTTTCAGGCTTTGCCTTATTTTTTAGCCATCCCTCAATGGATTTTTCAATGCCTGATTTCGTTGCATCAGTGTTTGTTACAAATTGTATATTTCTTTCAGCAAAGCCCAATGCCTTAAGATATGCCTTCATTAATTTTGCATCATCATATGAGTAATCTGATTTTGGGACATTCTTGTACTGCTCTATGCCGATTACAACAGCAATATCCATTGGGCTTACTACCTGCTCTGCGGTATTAAGGACCTGGACCGCATCTATACCCTCAGAAGCCACAGGTGTAAAAAGTGGTGTCTCTTTAGCCTCCACTTTCACGACCTTTATTTCAGGAGCCTCCTTATTAAGGGCAAGCTTTATGTCAGGTCTCAGGGAAAACCTCTTTCGCTCCTCATCTATACTGAATGAGACAGGCAGGGTTTCAGCGCCGCTATATCTCTGTGTAACCGCTATGCTGAAAACAGCCTTCTTTGACTCGCCCGGATTAAGTATGCCGAGGACTACCTTATTGTCACCGAATACCTTGACATTGGGGTCCCCTGACTCTATTGTAACTACCACACCTCTTGCTATGCCCATGCCTGCATTCTGAACAGTAAGGGTTATATTAGTCTCCTTGCCTTTTGTGATGACCCTTCTTCCCTCAGAGTCCTCAATATTTAGTTTTGCGAGCTGTAAGACAGGTGGGATAAGCTGGCTCGTCTTAAAGGATAAAATCACAGGCTGGGAGTCAAAGCCTCCTGACTCTATAAGGGTTGCCTTTAAACTAACATCCTTTGTTAAAAGAGCCTCATCTGCGGATATATCTATAGAGACTGTTTTTTCCTCATTAGGGTTTATGTTGCCGATAGAGGTCTCTTTAGCAAAA
This sequence comes from Nitrospirota bacterium, assembly GCA_016207905.1. Classification (NCBI taxonomy): domain Bacteria; kingdom Pseudomonadati; phylum Nitrospirota; species Nitrospirota bacterium. The sequence continues at coordinate 56,304 of JACQZC010000053.1, forward strand.
CTCATGCCCTTAACTGACTCATTCGGGATAAGTCTGATGTGGACATCAAATGCTGTGCCTTTACCTGTGTTTTTAGCCTTTATAAAGATTGTCCCTTTTTCTTCTGCGTCAAGGATATTGTTTCCTGAAGGCTCGGAAAAAGTTAGAGAGACTATGTCAATTACAGGTGGAGCCTTCTGTGGAGGGGGAGTCTTCTGTTGAGCAATATATTTACCTTCCATTGCATACCCAAGCAGGGAAACAATCTCTGTACGACCATTCTTTACCGCATATATCAAAGCAGTATTGCCAAAATTGTTTTTTGCATTCACATTGGCGCCTTTGTTAAGAAGGGTCTGGACAATCTCTGTATGACCACCCACTGCCGCATACATCAAAGCAGTATTGCCATTATTGTCTTTTGCATTCACATCAGCACCATGCTGTAAGAGACTTTTAACTTTATTAATATCACCCTTTTCTGCCGCCCTTCTCAGGTCATCATTAATGTCTGCATAAATAGTAAGGGGAATAAAGAGCGCAGAGATAAGCAGGGCAAGGGTTAAGACAATTGAGATTCCGAAACAAGTTCGGAATGACATAAGCGAAAATACCTTTTTCATAAGAGACCTCCTGAAATTGTCATCATACACCCTATCTGTCATGCTGTCCCGACACTTCGGGATTCAGCATCTCAGTTTAGCATCTCTTAGACCCTGAAATAAATTCAGGGTGACAAAATATAAAAACCTTTTTCATAAAACCCTACTTAAATGTCATTATATCAGAAAGATTCCTGACAAGCAGGAATGACGGAAGCGGAAAAGCCTTTTTCATAAACCCCTCCTTAAAAACTCTTTCCTTTAAGTAAAAGGCTAAAGAAGTCAGGATGAAGGGACAAGCTCAGCTTTAACAGGAAGGGTCTTAACATCCTTTGCATCTTTAAACCATTTCCTAAAGTTTAGAATTGAAAACCCAACCACCTCACCATTAACAGGACTAACCCTGAGAAAGAAATCAGCCTCTACTTCCTTAGAGATTGCCTCTTTAGGCTCGCCCAAAGAGACATCCAGTATATCTCCCTCATCATCATAAGCTATCTTTATTTCTTTTCCCATAAGGTCTCTCCTTTCTTTATTATATCAGTAATATAACAGGTAAGAATAAATGACCGCAATCCTTTCTTTGCTACTACGAGCAAATACTTTCCCGAAAAAATATCTCCATAGAACTTATAGTAAAGCACTACATCCTTGTCCCTCATGCTTTCCTTCATGTAATCAGGCACCAATAAAACTTCTTGAATCCTTTCTTTATAAGGTTCAACCTCAGGATGCTCCTTTATAATGTGATGCCATCTCTCATCTGTAAGCTCAATTAAGTCTTTAAAGATGTCCTTTAATATCAAAGTCTATTTACCAATCGCTAAAGCCAATACCAAAAGTAAAAGATGCTTGCATCAAAGCAGTCCTGCCATCATTCTTTTTTGCATTCACATCAGCACCTTTGTTAAGGAGTTCTTTAATTTTGGCAATATTACCTTGTTTTGCTGCATCAAACATCTCAGCATTAATGCCTGCATAAATGGAAAGGGGAACAAAAAGCACAGAGATAAGCAGGAATAGGACGCCAGTTCAATGAGGAAGTGCAACACTTGGGGCTACGAAGGAGTTACCCTAAGTGTTTATGGAGAGACGATATAAGCAACTTAATTTGGAAGAGAGGGACAGGATAACGGAGTTGAAGGCAAGGGGTTTTAGCCTGAG
>JACQZC010000054.1 GCA_016207905.1 Nitrospirota bacterium
AGACAAGTTATATCCCCCTCACCCTAACCCTCTCCCGCAAGGGGAGAGGGAATAGAAGGGGAGATTTGGGAAAGGGGTGGGTAAAAAGGGGAAGAGGGGGGTAAACTGAGATTCTGAAACAAGTTCAGAATGACCCCTATTTAACCCCTCCCTTGACGGGAGGGGCTTGGGGAGGGTGATTTAATAGAGGGGAATGACGAGATAGAGATAGAGAGGCAAAGACAGAATGAGATTCTGAAAAGAATTCAGAATTTTAAAATGTGTGTTACAGATAAATGCCAGGCTAAAAAGGACTTGTAATTTCAAGTTGCTGTGCTTTAATCTTAATAGGGGCTATGTTGAGGCTAAGGTCTATCACCAAAAAATTCATCCTCATAGGCACTATAGTGCTTACATTCTTTACCGTCTACATCTATGCAGGCTACCGCTTTACGCACCATATGGATGGTGAGGCAAGGAAGATTAATCTTGCAGGCAGACAGAGGATGCTCATAAGGGGCATATCATATTTTCTTTATGCAGGGCTTCCCCTTAAGCCTGATGACAGGATGCCCTATGGAAAAAGGGCAAAGGAGCAGATGGCTGAATACGAGGAGGAGCTTTACGGCTTAAGGAATGGCAGTGAATCTCTTAACCTGAAGCCCATCCATAGCCATGATAAGGAATCGGCTTTAAGAGCTAATGAGATGACAGAGCTATGGGAAAAGACACAGAAGCCTGTCCTTCTTAGTATCATGGCATTACCGACTCAAAGGAAAAACGAGGCATGCAATATGTGCCATACTGCTATCAGAGAAAACCTTGGAAAGGTGGATGAACTTGTCTCATCCCTTGAAAGACACTATCAGGAGATGCTAAAGGATTTTGATACATGGAGGCTATATGCTTTTGGAATCTTTGTTATTTTAGTTGGCTTTACCATACTTTCTATAAGACAGGGAATAGTCCTTCCTGTTAAGAAGCTCAGGGATGCAGTAGGGGAGATGGAAAAGGGGAATCTAAGTGTGAGGGTTGATGTAAAAGGCAGGGATGAGATTGGGGATTTAAGCGGAGGCTTTAACCGAATGGCTCAGGTCCTTCAAAGATATATGTGGCATCTTGAGGAACTGGTAAAAGAAAGAACTGCTGAGTTTGAGGAGGCAAAGACCCTTGCTGAATCTGCAAACAGGGCAAAATCCGAGTTCCTCACTAATATGTCCCATGAGTTTAGAACTCCTCTTAACTCAATAATGGGCTTTGCACAGGTCATCAGAGATGGTGTAGCAGGCACAATCTCAAATGAGCAGAGGGAATACCTAACCGACATACTTGAAAGCGGAGAGCATCTTTTAAGCCTCATAAATGATATCCTTGACTTAGCAAAGATAGAGGTTGGCAAAATGAGACTTGAGCTTACAGAATTCAGCGTTTTAGAGCTCATAAACGAATGCCTTTTACTGTTCAAGGAAAAGTCATTAAAGTATAATATAAGCCTTACATCAGAGATTGAAGATGGGATTGAAAGTATTACTGCTGACAGGAGAAACCTCAAACAGGTTCTCATTAACCTTTTAGGGAATGCCATGAAATTTACTTCTGATGGAGGCAGTGTTGGTGTAAAGGCAGTCAGGGCTGATAAAATGCTTCAATTCACAGTATGGGACACAGGCATAGGCATATCAGAGGAAGACCAGAAAGGGCTTTTTCAGCCATTTCAGCAGATTGAATCACCACTTACAAAAAAATATGCTGGTACAGGCTTGGGTCTTAATATAAGTAAGAGGCTTGTGGAGCTTCATGGAGGAAGAATCTGGGTTGAAAGCGAGGTTGGAAAAGGAAGTAGGTTTATGTTCACAATACCAGTAAAGGGTGAAGGATGAAAGAAGCAAAGGTCCTCATAGTTGACGATGATGACAAAAACCTGAAGCTCATGTCAGTGATTTTGAAGAGCGAGGGCTATACCTTTGAGACCGCAAAAAACGGCATTGAGGCATTAAAAAAGACAGAGGGGTTTCAGCCTGACTTGATTTATCTTGACATCATGATGCCTGAGATGGACGGATATGAAGTTCTTGAAAGGCTTAAGGAGAACCCTCAGTCCAGAGACATCCCAGTTGTGATGGTTACTGCCCTTGCAGACAGGGAATCAAGGCTTAAAGGGCTTAATAAGGGTGCATCTGATTTCATAACAAAGCCTGTTGACACCACTGAGATGATTCTCAGGACAAAAAACCTCCTCGGGGTCAAGGAGTTTGAGGACTTCTTAAAAGGGCATAATGAGCTTTTAGAACAGGAGGTTAAAAGGAGGACAGAAGAGCTTAAATCTACACTTGATGAGCTTGGTGCATCAAAAGAGAGACTCAGAGAAAGCTACTTAGATACAATTTACCGTCTTACAGTCGTTGCAGAATATAAGGATGAGGAGACCGCAGGCCATATAAAAAGAACAGGGTATTACTGTGAACATATCGCAAAAAATTTAGGCTGGTCTTTAGAAGATGCCGAAACAATATTTTATGCAAGCCCCATGCATGATATAGGTAAGGTGGCAATACCCTCTGAAATACTCCTCAAGCCAGGAAAGCTTATCTCAGAGGAGTTTGCCCTCATGAAGACACATACAATTGTAGGAGGAAGAATTTTAAATGGCTCTCCATCGAGGATTCTTCAGATGGCTCAGAGAATTGCCCTCACTCACCACGAAAGATGGGACGCTGGAGGCTATCCAAATGGGCTTAAGGCAGAGGATATACCTTTTGAGGGAAGGGTCATGCACATTGCAGACCAGTATGATGCCTTGAGAAGCACAAGGCCATATAAACCTGCCTTCAGCCATGAAAAGACAGTGGAGATAATCACAAAAGGTGATGGCAGAACAATGCCCTCACACTTTGACCCTGAGATAGTTAAGGTTTTTAAAGATACGCATGAGGCATTTGCCGAGATATATGAAGCACACAAAGAGCCTTAACCATAAATAAGGAGACTCAGAGCACACACACCTGACCTGTATGGGTTCAGGACATATGAGACAAGTTATATCCCCCTCACCCCAGTGTTCAACATTCACATGGGTTACATTTTAACCTATGGACATGGGTTACACTTTTCTTACTTTGGGTCTGACCTTCCCTTTTCTTAAATCAAGAACTCCAATAGGGTGGAAGCCAAAGCGTATCTCATGGCAAGCCTCATC
>JACQZC010000055.1 GCA_016207905.1 Nitrospirota bacterium
AAGCCAGTTCGAAATCAAACTCACTCTCTCGTCCATAGGTCTCACCTCTCTCCATGGCATCGCAATACCTCCTTGCTCTGCCATTATACTGTTACCCATGTCCGTAGGTTAATCTGTTACCTATGTTAGCAGGTTGCACCCCCCCTTCCCCCTTTAATAAAGGGGGATTTACAACCACGAATCTGTCTCATATGTCCTGAACCCATACACCCTTTTTCATATTTGCAGAAAACATGTTACACTATCCCATATGGAAATAATAAACAAAGAAGTAAATAAAATTTATTGTGGTGACTGCTTAGAAACCTTGAAAGACATCCCCTCTAATTTTGTTGACTTAGTAATAACCAGTCCTCCCTATTTTCAGCAACGTGAATACGGAAAAACTGGAATTGGGAATGAAAAAACCGTTGAAGAATATATTATAAATTTAATGAAAGTTTTTAGAGAATGTGTGAGAGTAACCAGAAAAACCGGCTCCATCGTTTTCAACTTGGGAGACAAATATATTGATGGCAGCTTGCTTTTAGTTCCTTACAGGTTTGCTATTGAGGTTTTAAAGGAAAGACAAGTTAAACTTATTAATGAAGTTACTTGGCTTAAAATAAATCCTACTCCAAAACAAGATCCCAGAAAATTGGTTTCTTCCAAAGAGCCGTTTTTCATTTTTGCAAAATCAAACGATTACTATTTCAACAAAGACGCATTTTTAGAATACAGAGATAAATATTTAAATGGGAGCAGGAAAGTAGCTGGCAATGACATTGGGAAAAAATACTTTGAACTAATTGATAAGTGTAACCTTTCTGTTGACGAGAAAGCCCACGCAAAAAAAGAATTGACGAAGGTAATAAGAGAAGTTAAAGAAGGAACGATTGAAAGTTTCAGGATGAAAATTAGAGGTCTGCACGCTCTCCCTTACGGCGGGCAGGCGGGCGGCCGACTAACTCAAATTGAAAATAAAGGATTTACAATAATTAAAATTTACGGCAATTCTATTCGCAAAGACATTATTGAATCTACCGTTGAAACAATCAAGGGAAATATACACCCCGCCGTTTATCCAGAATTTGTTATACAAGAACTAATAAAACTTTTAACCAAAGAAAACGATATTGTCCTTGACCCATTTTTAGGTTCTGGAACAACCGCAGTTGTTGCTAAACGGTTAAATAGAAGCTATATAGGTATGGAAATACATCCAGAATATATTGAGTATGCAAATCAGCGACTTGAAGAAATTCATCCATATGCTTTTGAATTATTTGTATGAATCCAACAGATATTTTAGATAAGTTTTATGAGCAAGCAATATCAGTTTTACACTCCAAAAAAGAAGATAACTTTCACGACACTATAAAATCCAATGTAGATACGCTCATCAACAAGATTGATAAGAATAAATCGCTTTTATCTGCATTAGTCACTTCTCTTGTCAAAAAAATCATCGAACCAAAACAAGATATTCGCTTACATAGAACAGACTTTAAAAATGGATATTCAGCAAGAAGTTTAGATACTTCAGTTACAGCACCATTTTTCAAAAAGCATTTTCCAAAATATGCGAACAAGGAGTCCTCGTTTTTAACGCTTGCAACAAGAGAAAAAATCAAATGGACAAAAAAAGAAGGACAGAATTTAAAAATCAGAGACGCTCAAGTAAAGAATAGTTTTTTAGAACTCTTTGATGCAGTGGAAAATAAAAGAGTCACCCCCAAAGAATGCTTAGTTTATATTTTCATCAAGCTACATTTACTTTCACAGCAACATAAAATGGTTTTTGATGAAACCATTGAATCGGCAAATTTTTCAGAAATAATTAACATCAATACTGTTCTCGAAATGTTAGAAAGACATTTTGGAATCAAGTTAAGTTCAAGACTTCCCGTTATTGCCATCTATTCCGCTTATCAAGAACTTTTTAAAGTCGTGAAAAGATATGAAGGGAAAAAGTTAGGACATCTTAATGTTCACACATCGTCAGATAAACACGGATTTGGCGATATTGAAATATGGAATATAGACGGCACGCCATTTGAAATGATTGAAATAAAACATAACATTCCGATAGACAGAAATATAATTTTTGACATCGTTAAAAAATCACAAGGAACAAGCATTCAGCGGTATTACATCTTGACTACGTATAAAAGCAATTTCCCATCAAAAGAAGAGGAAGAATATATCAACAAATTCATCTTGAAAATAAAAAAAGACAGCGGCTTAGAAATTATTGCAAACGGGATTTTTCAGAGCTTAAAATATTACCTGCGGTTTATTGATGATTACAAGAAATTTATCAAGGCATATACTGTAAACTTAGTTGAAGACGCCAAGAATTCAACCGAAGTAAAAGCGTTTCACATTGCAGAGTGGCAGAAGATTTTAAAAGGACATCATCTTTAAAGACTGCACAACCAGTCATTGAACCGAATGCGGGGCACAGGGGGATTTATAACCACGAATCTGTCTCATATGTAGTGAACGACTACCCCCACTTGCCGAAATGCATCTGTTTAAGGCAAAATATCTGTTAATCTTAAGCAAGCGGAGGCCTGATGAAAAAGAAGATTCTCTGGAGGCTCATACTCATAGGCGTAGCAGTCCTACTTTCCCTTATATTCTTTTTGCCAAATATACCTATTTTCAAGTCAATGCCTGAGTGGTGGAAAAAGACTATGCCCTCAAGAGGCATAGTCTTAGGGCTTGACCTTCAGGGAGGCACACATCTTGTGTTTGAGGTTCAAGCAGAAAGGGCAGTTGAGATTACGGTAGAGAGGGTCTCCCAATCCATCAGGGAGCTGATGAAGAAAAAAAAGCTTCAGGCAGATGTTAAAACACAGGCAGGAGTGATAACCGTAAGCCCTTCTTCAATAGAAATAAGAACTGCTATAGAGAAGAACTATCCGACCTTAAAATTAGAGGAGACATCCAGTGGGCTTACCTGCAGGCTCTCCAATGAGGAGGCAAGTAGGATAAAGGAAAATGCCTCTGACCAGGCAGTTGAGACAATCAGAAACAGGATTGACCAGTTTGGAGTTGCAGAGCCAACAATCCACAGGCAGGCTGAAAACGAGATTGTCATACAATTGCCGGGTGTCAAAGACCCAAAAAGGGCAATAGATATAATCGGAAAAACTGCCCTGCTCGAATTTAAGGTAGTTGACGATGAATCCCCTGTTTCTGCTGAACTGCCCTCTGTAATAGCCTTTGACGATGAGTCCGAATTGCTTGAGAAATTCTCAGGCAGGATTCCAGAAGGCAGAGAGCTACTTTTTGAAAGAACAATAGATTTGCAGACAGGAGAGGCTAAAAAACTGCCTTTCCTCATAAAGAAAGAGACACTTCTTACAGGAGACCTCCTTACAGAGGCAAAGGTAAGCCTAAACAGGTTTAATGAGCCTTATGTAGCCATTGCGTTTAACCCTACAGGTGCAAAAATCTTCGAGGAGGTAACAGGTGCTAATGTCAAAAAGCGGCTTGCAATAATCCTCGATGGGAATGTCTATTCTGCACCTAAAATAAAGGAAAGGATTGCAGGCGGAGATGCCTCCATAGAGGGCGGATTTTCGATAGATGAGGCAAAAGACCTCTCCATAGTGCTAAAGGCAGGTGCACTTCCTGCACCTGTAAAGATGCTCCAGAATATTACCGTAGGTCCATCGTTAGGAAGGGATTCTATTCAGGCAGGCAAACTGGCAGGCATCATAGGTGCAATTGCAGTAATTGCTTTCATGGTCTTTTATTATAGGCTCTCTGGGCTCATTGCTGACCTTGCGCTTTTCCTCAATATCCTCCTTTTGCTTGGAGCAATGGCTTATCTTGAGGCAACCCTCACACTGCCTGGCATTGCAGGTGTAATACTTGCCGTAGGCATGGCAGTGGACTCCAATGTCTTGATGTTTGAAAGGATGCGTGAGGAGCTAAGGGCGGGAAAGACTCCTCGTGCAGCAGTGGATTCGGGTTATCAGAAGGCATTCTGGACTATATTTGACTCGCATGTGACAACCCTTATTACATCCGCAGTCCTGTTTCAGTTTGGCACAGGTCCGATAAAGGGCTTTGCAGTTACACTGAGCCTCGGTGTTTCCATAAACCTGTTCACTGCACTCGTAGGAACTAAAACCATATTCGATATTTTAAACCAGAGGAAAGAGGTTAAGAGGTTAAGCATATGATAGAGCTTATAGGAAAGACAAATATAGATTTTATGGGTAAAAAGCTTTATGCATTTGGTTTTTCGGCAATACTTTCCATCATGGGAGTTCTTGCCATAATCCAGATAGGAAAGGGTAAGGCAAACTTAGGCATTGACTTTGCAGGTGGTATAGCAGTTCAGGTAAAGTTCCAATCTACTGTGCCTTTGCACGATATAAGGACAGCCCTCGAAGGAGCAGGTATGAAGGACTTTGACCTTCAGGATTTGCCAACTGTAAATAAGGTACTTATCAGCATAAAAAGGCAGGAGACCGAAGGTGTGGTAGACAGGGTAGTGTCAGTACTTACAGAGAGGTTTTCGGATAAGAAGCCTGTTATTGACTCAACAACCGAGATAGGACCAAAGGTTGGACATAGGCTCCGTAAAGACGCACTCATTGCGGTTTTAGCGGCAACAGCAGGAATCCTTATCTATATCGCATTCAGATTCAAATTCAGGTTTGCAATTGGTGCAACTATTGCCACTGCCCACGATGTCTTAGCTGTGCTTGGAGTCTTCTATATCATGGGGAAAGAAATAAACCTTCTTCTGATAAGTGCCCTCCTCATGATAGCAGGCTACTCCCTTACTGACACAGTCGTTGTCTTTGACCGAATCAGGGAGAATATAAGAAAAAGCCATAAGGAGCCAACAGGCGAGATAGTCAATAAGAGCGTAAACGAGGTGCTCTCGAGAACGATAATAGTTTCCCTGACAACCCTTCTTACGGCAGTGGCTCTTTTCTTGTTTGGAGGCGAGGTCATCCACGATTTCTCCCTTACGATAATCATGGGCATTGTTGTGGGTACATACTCCTCGATATTCATTGCAAGTCCAACAGTGCTACTTCTGGGTGGTAAAAAGCCCCTTATAAAGAGATAGTAGGTTCAATAAAGATTTGAGATTTGAAATTTAAGATGCATAGAAAGTGGCTCATAAACCGCACGAATAAAGCATACATATCCTATCTGTCGAATGCCTCGTCCATATCGCCTGCTATCTCTCAGGTCATGATAAACCGGGGAATAAAAACCCCCAGTGAGGTAAAAGATTTCCTCTCACCTGACATAAGGGCAATGTCAGAGCCATTTGAAATAGAGGGCATTAGAGGCGCAGTTGAGGCGGTAATTGATGCAAAAAACGCAGGCAAGAAAATCCTCGTTTATGGCGACTACGATGCCGATGGCTTGACTGCCACCTCTATAATGGTATCCTGCTTGAGAAGGCTCGGAGCAGATGTCTCTTATTTTATCCCAAATAGATTCCTTCATGGATATGGCTTTAACCTGAATGCAATCAGTCTTGCAAAGGAAATCTCTGCCTCTTTGATAATCACGGTTGACTGCGGTATAACCTCTTTCGAGGCAGTGGAGAGTGCTAAAAAGGAGGGCATCGAGGTGATAATAACGGACCACCACGAGCCTATTCGTGTTGGCTCTCAAGCAAAAGTTCCTTTAGCTCATTCGGTCATAAATCCAAAACTCAATGGCTCTCAAAGAACATTTCATCTTTCAGGCTCTGGAGTTGCACTTAAGGTAGCACAGGCATTAGGGATGGATACATACGAGTTTCTTGACCTTACTGCCATTGGGACGGTAGCGGATATGGTTCCGCTTACAGGCGAAAACCGAGTTATTGTTAAGGAAGGCTTGAGTATTATCGAGAAGGCTATCAAACCCGGCATAAAGGCATTAAGCTCTGTCTCTGGACTTGAGGGAAGGGAGATTAAGGCAAATACGCTGTCCTATACGATTATTCCAAGAATAAATGCACCTGGCAGGCTTTCGGATGCATCCGATGTGGTGGAGCTTTTACTTTCAGAGGATGAGGATGTAGCATTTCGCATTGCCAAAGGCATGGATAAAATAAACTCTGATAGACAGAAAATAGAAGAATCCGTGTATAACTCAGCCTACAGGATGCTCGGTCAGATGCCACTCACCTCTGCAATAGTTTTATGGGCAGAGGGCTGGCATGAAGGAGTAATTGGAATTGTGGCAGGTAAGATTGCAGATGCCTTTAAGAGACCAACATTTATACTTTCCATTAAAGACGGGGTGGCAAAGGGCTCTGCAAGAAGCATCCCTCAATTCGATATACATAAAGGACTTTCGGACTGTAAAGGGCTTTTGATGGCATTTGGAGGACACCCTCAGGCAGTAGGTCTCAGGCTAAGCATCGATAACCTTAATCCATTTAAAGAAAAAATCACAGCCATCGTAGAGTCAGAGGTCAAAGACTTCATACCCGCCCTTGAAATAGATGCCCATATAGACATTAACGAGATAACCTTTGGACTTGTAAGGGAGATTTCCTCTTTAGAGCCATTTGGCTATGGGAATTCAGAGCCCATTTTTGGCTCAAAAAACTTGACTCCAATCAACCCAAGGGTAGTCGGAGAAAAGCACCTCAAGATGAAGCTCAAGGGCAATGGCAAGGCAGTAGAGGCAATTGGCTTTGATATGGGAGGCTTCATGGAGAAACTTGAGGAATCCGATACGATAGATGCAGCCTATACGGTAAACATAAACGAGTGGGAAGGAGGCAGAACCCTTCAGCTTAATCTTAAGGGGTTACGAGCCCAGTAGGAGCTATCTAATATGAATAACTCAGACACGATAACTGCCATATCCACGCCAGTAGGCGAGGCAGGAATAGGCATAGTGAGAATGAGCGGAAGAAATGCCATTCAGATAGCAGATACGCTTTTTAGCTCCAGAAAGTTTGAATCCCTCCATGAGGTCGAATCTCATAGGGTGCTTTATGGGGTCATCAAAGACCCTGAAACCAATGAGACGGTCGATGAGGTGCTTATAACCGTCATGAGGCAACCTCGAACCTATACAAAAGAAGACATAGTGGAGATAAACTGCCATGGAGGATTTATCCCTCTGAGAAGGGCACTTGAGCTAACACTAAAGCAGGGGGCAAGACTTGCAGAGCCAGGAGAGTTCACAAAAAGGGCATTCTTGAATGGAAGGCTTGACCTCACACAGGCAGAAGCAGTCATAGACCTCATAAGGGCAAAAACAGATATTGCCGAAGGTATTGCCATAAAACAGTTAAAAGGCAGTATCAAAAATAAAATCGAGCCCCTGAGAGAAAGCCTCCTTAATATATGCGCCCACATCGAGGCATACATAGATTTCCCGGAAGAAGAAATAGAGCCTTCATCCGTGAGTGAGATTAAAACTCAAATAAAAGGTGTCATTGACACCCTAAGAGAGCTATCGGCTTCTTACGAGGAAGGAAGACTCTTTAGAGATGGCATCTCAGTGGCAATCGTGGGAAAACCAAATGTGGGCAAATCATCCATTCTTAATGCCCTGCTTCAAAAAGACAGGGCAATCGTCACAGAAGAGGTAGGCACAACCAGAGATGTCATAGAAGACTATATTAATGTAAATGGTCTGCCTGTAAAGGTTATGGATACAGCAGGCATAAAAGAGGCTCATAACATGGCTGAAAAAGAAGCTATAAAAAGAAGCCTTCAGGCACTGGAGTCATCGGACATTGTCATAGCAGTAATCGATGGCTCTCAGGCACTTAAGGTAGAGGACTTTGAGGTCATAGAAAAGGCAATGAGGAAAAACTCCATAGTAGTCATTAATAAAAGCGACCTTCCACATGCTGACCTCGGATTTCCAAATGGCACTCCGTTCTTAAGGCTTTCTGCCAAAACAGGTGATGGCATGGGTAAACTCAAAGAGGCAATATTTGGCTCTGTAATGGGCAATGGCGTCCGTGGCAGCAATAAAGGAGGTGTCCGTGACACCCTCGTTACAAACATAAGGCACAAGGGTCAGATAGATACCTCGATTAAATGGCTTAATGCCACGGTTAATGCTATCGAAAAAAACGAGCCACTCGAGATAGTCGAAATGGAACTCAGGGAGGCAGTGAAAAGTCTCTCCGAACTCACAGGAAAGCTGACCCGAGAGGACATCCTTCATCGGATATTCAGCTCTTTCTGCATTGGGAAATGAGGAATGGATTACAGACTGACTGAAAAAGTAAAGGCTTCTGGCTGAGCCGCAAAGTTAGGTCCGGCGGACCTCGAAAAGATTATTAACTCAATCGAGCCAGAGAAAAACCCCTTGGTCATAATAGGCCCTGGGGACGATGCAGGCGTTTATATGCTCGATAAAGGTCTATCTATCGTGGAGACAGTGGACATAATCACCCCTGTTGTTAATGAGCCATTTACATTTGGCGCAATCAGCGCAGTGAACTCCCTTTCCGACATCTATGCAATGGGAGGTCGTCCCATGACTGCCCTTGCTCTCTTAGGGTTTTCCTCCTGCGATTACGAACCCGATGTCATAAAAAAAATACTAAGAGGTGCTATAGATATTCTGAGAAAAGCAGGCGTCTCCCTCATGGGCGGACATAGTTTCGAGGATTCCGAATTGAAATTTGGACTATCTGTTACGGGAAGAATAAATGAAAAGGAAATCTTAAGGTCAAAGGGCGCAAAGGCAGGAGACATCCTTATACTTACAAAATCAATTGGTGTAGGAGTTCTTTCTACTACACTTAAGGCAGGAAAGATTAAAGATAAGGATATGAGGCATGCAATAGATTCCATGCTCTCATTAAACGACAAGGCGGCATCCTCTGCCTTAAAGGCAGGCGCTACATCTGCAACCGATGTCACTGGCTTTGGCCTTCTTGGTCATGCATATAACATGGTAAGAGACTCTAAGGTAGATTTCGAGATAAATGTAAAAGATGTTCCTGTGTTTGACATGGTAAGGGATTTCATCGAAGGAGGTATGATTCCCGAAAGAGCATATAACAACCTTAGGTTCCTCGAAGGAATATTAGATTCAGGGAAATCATCGGAGGAAGACAGACTCCTTTTGTCTGACCCGCAGACATCAGGAGGGCTTTTGATTAGCCTTTCACCAGAGAAGGTGAAGACATTTAGAGGGGAGTCATTGACCCATTGGGTTATCGGAAGGGTTATAAATGGCAAAGGAAGAATCAGGCTAACTTGATACTTCGACAAGCTCAGCACAGAGGCTATCTCTTACTTGTCCTTCATGCCCATCTTCCATATATAAGGCATCCTGAGCACGAATACTTCTTAGAGGAAAACTGGCTCTATGAAGCACAAATAGAGACATATATCCCCCTGCTCGACCTCCTCGAAAGGCTCATCAACGATAAGGTTAATTTCAGGCTTACGCTTTCGCTGAGCCCTACGCTCGTGGAGATGTTTAAAGATAGTCTCCTTCAAAGGAGGTTTCTTTCTTATCTATTGAGATTGATAGAGCTTACAGAAAAAGAAATTCTAAGGACAAAAAAGGATGCAGAGCTCTCACCCATTTCAAAGCTCTATAACGAGCGACTGAAAAGGATAAGATATATCTACGAAGAGCATTTTGGCTCTGACTTAGTATCTCGAATAAATTGGCTTTCTCAAACAGACAGTATAGAGATAATCACGACCTCGGCAACCCATGCCTATCTTCCAAATCTTTCGGTTTTTCCAGATGCAGTTAGAGCACAGATAAGCCTTGCCCTTTCAGAGCATAAGAGGAATTTCTCGGTGCCCTCAAAAGGCATGTGGCTTCCTGAATGCGGATATTACGAAGGGCTGGACCTGATACTCAAGGAAAACAATATAGGGTTTTTCTTTATGGAAGGTCATGGCATACTTCATGGCAAACCATGTCCCTCATATAGCGTATTTAAACCTGTAAGATGCACCTCGGGTGTGGTGGCATTCGGAAGGGACAGTGCATCTTCAAAAGAGGTCTGGAGTAGGACAGAAGGATACCCAGGTGACCCATTTTACAGGGATTTCTACAAGGACATTGGATTCGGGCTTCCTATGAGATACCTAAGGCCCTACATACATCCATGTGGAATAAGAATACCAACTGGCATAAAATATTATCGCATAGGAGGAAAGAGGAAAAAGCCTTATGTTAGAAACATGGCTCTTAAGAGGGCAGAGGTTCATGCAAATGACTTTGTTATGAAAAGAAAAAGCCAGATAGAGGACTTAAACCTTAGATATAAGTTTAACCCTATCATCACTGCCTCATACGATGCAGAGCTTTTTGGGCATTGGTGGTTTGAAGGTATTGATTGGCTCGAATACCTTCTGAGAAGATTACACCATGAGGATGCCATTAAGAGCATTACTGCCTCGGAGTATCTAAGAGAAGACCATGACCTTGAAACTGTAAGCCCTGCTATGTCAAGCTGGGGCAGGGGCGGATATGGCGACACATGGTGCAGTCCACGGAATAACTGGGCAGTAAGGCATGTGCATATGGCATCCAGAAGGATGTCTGAGCTTTTAAAGAGATTCCCTCAAACAGATAATCCACTTCTTAAAAGAACCCTGAATCAGGCACTAAGAGAGCTCCTTCTCATGCAGGCATCTGACTGGCTTTTTATGATTGAGACAGGCACATCTCCCCATTACGGAGAGGAAAGACTTCACCTACATATAAAGGCATTTGGAAGGCTTTATGATATGGCAATGAAAGGTAAAATAGAGGAAGAGTTTGTCTTGGGGCTTGAAAGTAAAAACAATATATTCCCCTTTATAGACTACAGGGTCTATACTATATCGCAGGAATAACTCTCACAAAAGGAAGGTAAATTATTTTTGAATATAAAGTTGATAGAGGATAAGCTCGGCTTTATAAATAAGGTGTCCTGAACAGGCTTGTCCATTTTTACCATGAAGTTTCCGACAGAGAGCTTTTTGAGATTTTAAGGAACAACCTTTCTGATATTGAGGATTTTGTCAAACAGGTTAAAAACTTTCTTGAAGCATATAGGCAAAAGAGGTAAATGTAAAACAACCTTTTGTGCTGTCCATGTGGCTGGGGTAACGAGAGATAAACCGAGAAGAAAGGAAGTGACGGCGAGTATTGTGTAATTTTTATGCAAAAGGGGTTGTTTTTAAACCTAAAATTTTTCTTGACAGGGAAGGCGTGAATCTGATATTTTCAGTCTGAGGTTTTTAAGGGGGACAGATGAAAATACAGCTTCCTCAGAGAATGGCTCAATACTTGCACTCACTTTTAGAACCTTACAAGAAGGGAGGATTATAAATGAATTTCAAAGAATTCGCTGGAGCTATTGTTTTAGCAGGAATTGTTCTTTTAATCATTGGGGGCATAAAGTACGCAAAAACTTACCATTAAAGGAACTTCCAGCTAAGACCGTTTCCACAGATAAAACAAAATCTACTTCATCGTCTGATGAATCTAAAACATCATCACAAAAAACTATAACCATGTCTACAGAAGAGTTTTGGAAATCAGGACTCCATCCATTGGCACAGATGGGTAAAAGTGCTGAGTTGGCGATGGAAAACAGGGGTCGTGATGAAAAAAGAGAACAAGCCAAAAGGATAATGGGCATGGGCATATTTATTGTTCTTACTGGTTCTGCTATTGTGGTTTCTGTAAAAAAGGAGAAACCCAATGCCTCATGAATCAAATAATTTTTGAGTGTGGGCGACCAACAACGCCTAACACTTGAGTTTGCGCCGCTCCAATGACCCGGACCGACGTTGGAGTCGCTCCATGTGCCTGTTCTATTATTGAGATTAAGCCTGATCTTAGCAGGCACCAGGATGCAACTCCACAATTATCAAGAAAACGAGTATTAATCTGCCACTTTTCCGAACCCCCTCAAGAACTCCCGCATGAATTACATAAAGGTTTGACATGGAATTTTCTGATGTGATAGAGTAATATCATGCAGACAGTTACCATCTCTAAAAAAGAGTATGCAGAGTTGATTGAAAAGAAACTCCGCTACGAATATCTCCATCAGATAATAGAGAGTGATATTTTTTCTCCCCCTCCGACAAAAGGCATTAAAGAAATCATTGGTGCTTTCAAAAAGACAGGTATTTACAATCAGAAGTTTATTGATAGCCTTGAGAAAGGACTTAAGCGCTCGTCGCATTTTAAATGAAAATCCTCCCTGTTCATCCTGAGATAGAGAAATATCTCAAACTCAGAAACATAGAAAAGAAATTTGAAAAACAGATAAACCTCTTTAAGGAAAATCCCTTTCATCCCGGCTTAAGGACGGAGTTGCTTGAGCCGAGAAAGATGAGAATCTGGAGTTTCAGGATTAACAGGAAATACAGGGCGCTGTTTATTTTCCGTGAGAAAGATGTTGTCGAGATTATTGATGTAAATGATCATTATCAGTAGGGTGCCAAGCCTTGTGAATTAAGAACCATCGTAAGCGCTATCCTGCTTGGGACAAATTAATGAGAGATAATTCGGATACATAGATGAGATGTTTCATCAGCAAAAACGACTTGAGCACAGGGAAACCCCTACGGAAGAAGTCTCTCATAAGGATAAGACTTCAGATATGCCATGAACTCATCTGATGCATAAGAGTGGATACTGTTACGGTTAAATATAAGCGAGAAGTCCCTCAGCATTTTTACCTCCTTAAACCCGAGGGCATTAATAGTGCCGTATCTTAGCTCTTTTCTAACAGCCCATTTTGACACTATGGAGATGCCTATTCCGTTTTCAACTGACTCTTTTATTGCTTCTGTAGAGCCAATCACAGCGGATATCTCCATGTCCTGAGTGGTTATGCCTTTTTTGTTGAGATACTTTTCAATGACCTGTCTTGTGCCTGAGCCGTCTTCCCTTAATATAAAAGGCTCTTTTGTAATCTCATGGATAGAAACCTCTTTTCTTTTTGCCCATGGATGAAATGGTGCAACTATCAGGGAAAGCTCATCCGAGACTAATTTTTCGGTCATCACCTTATACTTTGTGACCTCGCCCTCGACAAGCCCTAAATTCAGGTTGCCTGCCTTCAGGAACTCCACGATTCTTTTTGTATTGCCGACAATGAGCTGGATTTTTATCTTCGGGTATGCCCTCTTAAAGTCCGCTATTACGGTTGGCAGAAGATAATTGCCGATTGTGGTGCTTGTGCCTACTGCAATCGAACCCTTTACAAGCCCTGTTACAGCACCTATGTCTTTTTCTATCGATGCATAAAGAGCAAGAATCTCCTTTGCGTACCTATAAAGGATTTCGCCTGCCCTTGTGAGCGTAACAGTGCTCGATGATCTGTCAAAAAGCTTTGTCTCAAAAGCCTCCTCTATGGTCTGTATCTGAAGGCTTACCGCAGGCTGGGTCAGATGTATAATCTCGGATGCCTTAGAAAAGCTCTTTGTCTCTGCAACTGTGCAGAAAACCTTTAGTTTGTGGTTTTCGAGTCCCATAACTTTTGCTTATTATAAGATAAGCTTATAAAATATTTCAACCCTTAAGTTTTCTTTTGTCAAACATTCTATAGATTTTACCTTTCTGGTATGGTAATTTGACAAAAGGAAACTTTATGTAGTTAAATAAAAATTCGAAGGGCGGATAGCTCAGTTGGGAGAGCGCGGCCCTTACAAGGCTGAGGTCACAGGTTCAAGCCCTGTTCCGCCTACTTAAAGGAGACCACAAAAATCTTGCGATTTTTTGTGGATAGTGGGGTGGTAGTTCAGTTGGTCAGAACGCCGGCCTGTCACGTCGGAGGTCGCGGGTTCGAGCCCCGTCCACCCCGCTTAGTCTTTTGGTAGGCAAGCAGGCATTCACACTGCCTTCTCGATGTTTCTGGTCTTTATCTGCGTGATAGATATTTATTTCTTTTTCTTTTTCGGCTTAGTCTTTTTTACAGGCTCGCATGGCCCTTTGTGCCCGGGTTTACAGGACATTATATTTGCACCTCCTTTCCCGATTTATTTCAGTATGTTTATATCATAAACACAATTGGTTGTCAAATAAAACATTTGAGATTTAACACGCATTTTGCTATTCTTTAGCAAAGGGATTTGGACTCAAAGAGGATTCATAATATATGAAATTCATAGGTCTTGATGCAGGCTCTGTCAGCGTAAAGGTTATTATGCTTGACAGTCAGGGTAAAAGGCTTTCTGGCTGTTATAGAAAGCACTTGGGGCATCCCATAAAAACCGCAGTAGAGCTTTTGAGGAAGGCTACGCATGAGGATGGGGATTTTTCCCTTTCAGTGACAGGCTCTGGTGGAAGGCTGATAGCCTCCATACTGGGCATCGAGCCTGTAAACGAGATAGTTTCGCAGGCATATTCGACAAAAAAACTCTACCCTCACATCAAAAGCATCATAGAGCTTGGCGGAGAGGACTCAAAGCTCATACTGCTATCGGATAGTATAAAAGACTTCTCCATGAACTCTGTATGTGCCGCAGGAACAGGCTCTTTTCTTGACCAGCAGGCAGAAAGGCTGAGGCTTACTATAGAGGAGTTGAGCGAGATGTCCCTTATCTCCAAAACTCCTCCACGGATAGCAGGCAGATGCAGTGTATTTGCAAAATCAGACATGATACACCTCCAGCAGATAGCAACCCCTGTTGAGGACATCGTAGCAGGCTTGTGTTTTGCAGTGGCAAGAAACTTCAAAGGCACAATCTCGAGGGGAAGACGGATGCAAAGACCTGTGTCTTTTCAAGGAGGGGTTGCCGCAAACAAAGGAATGGTCAGGGCATTCAAAGAGGTTTTTGAGCTCGATGAGCTTTTTATACCTCCTGATTTTGCACTTATGGGTGCATGGGGTGTGGCTCTTAAGGCATTGGATGAGGGCATCCGAAACAGATTTGACATCGATGCATTAGAAGGGTTTCTATATAGCAAGGCAGGAAGAAGCCATGTTTCATGCCATAAACCCCTTTCAGAGCCATCGAACAGTCCTTCCGAAAGGCTTTTTCATGTACAAGAAGGCAGGACAAAGGCATACATGGGCATAGATGTTGGCTCAATCAGCACAAACCTTGCTGTGACAGACGATGAGGGAAGACTGCTTGCTAAGAGATACCTCATGACCGCAGGAAGACCAATAGAGGCAGTAAGACAAGGACTGAGGGAGATAGCCTCAGAGGTAGGCGGTAAGGTGCTTATAGCAGGTGTTGGCACAACAGGCTCAGGCAGATACATGATTGCCGATTATGTTGGTGCAGACATCGTTAAGAACGAGATTACTGCTCAGGCAACTGCCTCTGCATTCATAGATAAAACAGTTGACACAATCTTCGAGATAGGAGGTCAGGACTCGAAATTTATCTCCCTGAGAGACGGAGTTATAGTGGACTTCGAGATGAACAAGGCATGTGCCGCTGGAACAGGCTCTTTCTTAGAGGAGCAGGCTGAAAAACTCAATATCTCTATCAAGGAGCAATTCGCAGAGCTTGCCTTTTCCTCGGATGCTCCCCTTAAGCTCGGCGAAAGATGCACTGTGTTTATGGAAAACTCCCTTATGGCTAATCTCCAGAAGGGTGCAAAGAGGGAAGACCTTCTTTCGGGCTTATCATATAGCATTGTCCAGAACTATATAAACCGTGTTGTGGCAGGCAAACACATTGGAGAAAACATATTCTTTCAGGGAGGCGTTGCCTTTAACAGGGCAGTTGTCTCTGCATTTCAAAAATACTTAGGAAAAAACATAACCGTTCCTCCACATCACGATGTAACAGGCGCCATAGGCATGGCACTTATTGCATCGAGGCATATGTCTGAAAGGCAGAGCACATTTAAGGGTTTTGAGCTTTCAGAGAGACCCTACACCGTTAAATCGTTTGAATGCAAGGGATGTCCTAATGTGTGCGAGATAAACAGGGTTAAGATAGAAGGCGAAAAGGAGTATCTGTTTTATGGCGGAAGATGCGAAAAATACGATATAAGAAGGAAAAAGGTAGATGAGACCATGCCTGATTTATTCTCCTTCAGGGAAAATCTACTAAGGGGAGGTGCCATACAGGATGACAAATCAGAGAAACCAAAATCCTCTAAGGCTCAGATTATTGGTATCCCCTATGTATTTTCTTTTCATGATTATCTTCCATTCTGGAGGACACTCTTACAGGAACTCGGATTCGATGTCGAGGTATCTCCGAGGACAAATAGAAATATAATAAACTCAGGGCTCGAGTGCGTTCTTTCAGAGGCGTGTTTTCCTCAAAAGGTAGCTCATGGACATCTAAGGTATCTTATGGAAAAAGGCGTAGATGCCATATTCCTGCCAAGTTTTATAAATGTCAACATGCCTGATGAGGAGATTTCAAAAGGCTCTCCATGCCCATATGCCCAGACCATCCCTTATGTAGGAAAGGTTGCCTTAGAGGGGCTTAAGACAATAACGCCTGTGATTAATATGTCATTGGGAAAAGGAAATCTCCTTAAAGAACTCATAAAGGCATTTAAAAAGTTCGGACTCAAGATGACTGCCATTGAACATGCGATTGACATTGCAGAGAAGGCACAGAGGGACTTTGAATCCTCTATAAAGGCAAAAGGCAGGGAATTTATCTCAAGCCTTGGGGATAAAAAGGCAGTGGTCGTTGTGGGGAGGTCGTATAATTCGTTTGACAGGGGCATGAACCTTGAGATACCAGAAAAGCTCTCGAACCTGAGGATGCCCTCTATACCAATGGATTTCCTTCCAATAGACAATATCAGCATAAAGGATGAATGGCCCAACATGTACTGGAAGTCAGGGCAGAAGATACTAAGGGCAGGAAGGTTTATCAGAGAGCACCCAAACCTTTATCCGATATACATAGGGAATTTCTCCTGCGGACCCGACTCCTTCATCCTCAAGTATTTTAGAAAGGAACTAAGCTCAAGACCATTCCTTCACATCGAGATAGACGAGCACAGTGCCGATGCAGGCGCTATAACGAGATGCGAGGCGTTCCTTGACAGCATAAGAGGCATTAAGCCTGATAATGTCGTAACTAAAGAGATGCCTGCCGTAAGGAAAATAAAGTCCTTTAGCAGTAAGAGAACTGTTTACATTCCGAGGATGTCAGACCATGCATTTGCACTTCAGTCCGCACTCAGGCGCTCTAATGTCGACTCGGAAGTGCTTCCTGAGTCCAACAAAGAAACCATAGAGCTTGGCATGAGGTTTGTCTCTGGAAAAGAGTGCTATCCATGTGCAGTAACAACAGGAGATATGCTCAAGAAGGTGTTTTCCTCTGATTTCAAGCCTGAGGAGTCTGCATTCTTCATGCCCTCTGGAACGGGCCCATGCAGGTTTGGACAGTATAATGTATTTCACAAACAGGTGCTTGATGAGATTGGACTTGAGGATGTTCTGATATTTGCGCCAAATCAGGACATTGAATTCTACAAAGACCTTGGCATCGTAGGCAAGGACTTTACCCTGCTTTCATGGAAAGGCATAGTTGCCATAGAGCTCCTCTATAAGTGTCTTCATGAGACAAGACCCTATGAGAGGCAAAATGGCACATCCGATGAGGTTTACAGGCACTCACTCGATAAGATAAGGCTATCCCTTCAGGGAAGAAACGGGAAGATAGAGGATGTTTTAAAGGATGTAAGAAGGGACTTTTCTGCTATCCCAAGATATAAAGAGAAAAAGCCTCTGATAGGGGTTGTCGGAGAGATATTTGTGAGGTCAAATAGGTTTTCAAACGAAGACCTCGTAAGGAAGTTAGAGTCTCTTGGAGGCGAGGTCTGGCTTGCACCCTTAGAGGAGTGGATTTATTATATAAACTTCATAGCCCAGAGAAGGGCATTGCTAAAAAACAAGCCCTCTGATATTATTAATATCTTTCTAAAGAGGTTCTTTCAAAAGAGGATTGAGCATAGATATGCTCGGCAGGCAGGGTTTCAGGGCTATCTAAAGACACTGGATGAGCCTACCACAAAGGAGCTTCTGAGGAAGGCGTCTCCTTATGTGCATGACTCATTCGAGGGTGAAACAATCCTGAGCATAGGAAAGTCGGTTGACCTTATCGAAAGAGGAGCCTCGGGCATTGTCAATGCAATGCCTTTTGGCTGTATGCCGGGCACAATAGTAACTGCCCTCATGATTGCCCTGAGCAGACAGCACGATGTGCCTATAATAAGCATCCCTTATGATGGCACAGAGTCCTCTACATCGGAGATACAGCTTGAGGCATTTATGGAGCAGGCAAAGGTAAAAGCAAGGAGGTGATTTAGTGGGTTCTGTTACAAAATGGCGTAAAAAGAAGATGAGCAAACACAAACATAGCAAGCTCCGTAAGAAAACCAAATTCCAAAGAAGGGGCTAATAAATGGGAAATGAAATTTTAATGAAAGAAAAACTTTCAATGCTCGAAAAAGAACTCTCCACAACTGCCCAGAAGCTAACCGAGATTGACAGGGCTTTAGAAGAGATACATGACCTCAGGCTTGAGATAAAAGGACTAAAAATCTTTATTGGAAGGCTTCATCCTGAATTAAAAAAGGATTTTCCCGAGATTCTTAAGAAGCTAAGGTAAAAGGAGGGCATCAATGACAGAACAGGAAATATTTAATGCTCTTTCGGCTGAAAATGAGGAATTCAAAAAACTGGGCAGAGAGCACAGAGAGCTTGACAGTATTTTGGCTGAGCTAAATGGCAGGGTCTATCTCACACCTGAAGAGGAGATGGAAAAGAAAAGGCTACAGAAACTCAAGCTCCAGAAAAAAGACAGGATGGCTGAACTTATAAGGAAATATAAAAAAAGCCATTCCTTGAATTAGGCATGCGATATGAGAAGCAAGACCATTAAGCAGGGCATTAGCAGGCTTCCACACAGGGCACTTCTTTATGCAACAGGCATTCCCCGCTCCGAGATGGACAAGCCCTTTATAGGGGTTGCAACTTCTTTCACTGACATAATACCAGGTCACATAGGCATGCGTGACTTAGAAAGGTTCATAGAAAAAGGCATTCATACAGGAGGCGGATACCCATTCTTTTTTGGCATTCCGGGCATATGCGACGGAATAGCAATGGGTCATAGCGGGATGCACTATTCACTTCCCTCAAGAGAGCTTATTGCGGATATGGTTGAAACAATCGTCGAGGCTCATCGGCTCGATGGATTGGTTTTGCTTACAAACTGCGATAAGATTACACCCGGAATGCTTATGGCATCTGCAAGGCTCGACATACCTTCCATAGTGGTCACAGCAGGTCCCATGCTTTCTGGACATCTGAGGGGAAAAAGGCTTTCTTTAGTCAACGATACATTCGAGGCAATCGGAAAATACAAAAAGGGTCTCTTAAAGTCAAAGGACATAGAGGAGCTTGAGGTATGTGCCTGCCCGGGTGCAGGTGCGTGTCAGGGAATGTATACTGCAAATACAATGGCATGTGTGACAGAGGCTCTTGGGATGAGCCTGCCTTACTGTGCCACATCCCTTTCGGTATCCGCTGAGAAAAAAAGAATAGCATTTGAATCAGGAAGGGTGATTATAAGCCTCATAAAAAACAATATTACACCAAGAAGGATTATGACCCAAAAGGCATTTGAAAACGCAATAATGATAGACCTTGCCTTAGGTGGCTCTACAAACACTGTTCTTCATATCCCTGCCATCTCCCATGAGGCAGGCATCCCTTTGCCTCTTGAGACATTTGACAGCCTGAGCAAAAAAACACCTCATCTCTGTAATATGCTTCCCGGAGGAACCCATTACCTTGAGGACCTGCACTGGGCAGGCGGTATTCCTGCCCTTATGAAAAGGCTCAAGGATAGATTAAACAATGTGGGAACTGTCTCAGAAAAGAAAATATTAGACATAGCCCGCTGTTCCGAGGTCATGGATGAGGATGTAATAAGACCTCTTAATAAGGCTTATCATAAGGAAGGCGGAATTGCAATACTTAAGGGCAATCTTGCACCAGAGGGCTCTGTTGTCAAACAATCCGCAGTCACCGAGAAGGCAATGAGGTTTGAGGGCTCTGCAAGGGTTTTTGACTCAGAAGACTCTGCGATGAAGGCAATATTGGCAGGTAGGATAAAGAAGGGAGATGTCGTTACGATTCGCTACGAAGGACCAAAAGGAGGCCCTGGCATGAGGGAGATGCTTTCCCCAACATCGGCAATCGCAGGCATGGGCTTAAGCGAATCAGTTGCCCTTATAACAGATGGAAGGTTCTCAGGAGGCACAAGGGGCCCATGCATTGGCCATGTATCTCCTGAGGCAATGGAAGGCGGCTGTATTGCCATAGTCAAAGACGGTGATAGAATCAAAATAGATATTCCGAAAAGAAAAATAGATGTCCTTATTCCTGAATCTGAGATTAAAGCAAGACTTAAGAAATGGAGAAAACCCCTTCCTAAGATTAAAAAAGGCTATCTTTCGAGGTATTCGAGAATGGTTAGCTCGGCAGGTAAGGGTGCAATAATGAGCTAAGGGAGCCTCACTTCCCTCATGAATGAGGCTACTTTCTCTGGTAAAGAGGGATTTATATACATCCCCGAGCCTAATGCAAAGCCTGATGCCTGACTCAACCTCGGCACAATGCTTAGGTACCAGTGAAAGTGCTTAGAGTGGTTTTTCTGAGGTCCTTCTGAGCGTATTACATAGTTAAAATCAGGGTTATCCAATCCATAGTGGAGCTTTGAAAGGGCTGTCCTTAGAGCCATTGCAAGGTCGTTTATCTCGGAGTCCTCGATATCTGCAAACGATGCCATATGCCTTTTAGGAAATATCCATGTATGAAATGGCGAAAGTGCGGCATAAGGAATAAATGTTACAAAGTGCTCGGTTGCCGATATAATCCGTTTTCCATCTGTTAGCTCATCGTTTATAGTTGCGCACATCAGGCAGTCGCCTGTAGTATTATAATACCTCATTGTCTCCTCGATCCTTGCCCTTATATCCTGCGGAACAACCGGGATTCCAATAAGCTGTGAGTGCGGATGCTGAAGCGTTGTGCCTGATGCCTCACCCTGATTTTTAAAGATAATGACATGCTCTACCTTTGGGTCTTTGTATGCCTCTATGAACCTGTCTCTGTATACCTTGAGTATTCCTGAGATATCCCCTATCTCAAGAAAAGGTATGCTCATATTATGGATAGGAGACTCCACTATAATCTCATGTCTTCCAACCCCTATGGCACTGTGCCTAAGTCCAACATTCACCCTGCCCCCCTCCACCTTATCCGAGACAACTGCAAGCCTGTTAGGTATTACCCTTATCTTCCATGCGCCTGCCTCCTCAACCCTGAATATCTCATTCGGGGTCGTTGCCTCATTTCCTGGACAAAACGGGCATGAATCGAGATATTCGGGTAGATACCTCTTTTCCTTCCATTGACGGAACTCCTCGGGCTTTTTGGCATGCTCGGTGGCTATTATCACCCACTCCTTTGCTATGAGATTAAGCCTCAGCTCTGACATATTTGCCCTCCAGATACAGATATTATATCAAATCTGAGCGATATGATATACTTTAGAAAAGGAGGCAGGTGAAGCTTCATAAAGACATACTAAACCTTATTGGAAACACCCCGCTTGTAAGGATAAACCATCTTACAGGCAAT
The DNA here is from genome assembly GCA_016207905.1 of Nitrospirota bacterium. Taxonomy (NCBI): domain Bacteria; kingdom Pseudomonadati; phylum Nitrospirota; species Nitrospirota bacterium. Next base: position 21,548 of record JACQZC010000055.1, read on the forward strand.
GAAGATGCAGAGGTCATGGCAAAGCTCGAGGGCTTTAACCCAGGAGGCTCTGTCAAAGACAGGATTGCCATCTCGATGATAGAGTCTGCCGAAAGGGATGGAAGACTCGGTGCTCATGGAACTATCATAGAGCCAACATCAGGAAACACAGGCATAGGGCTTGCCATGGTTTCTGCTGTCAAAGGATATAGATTAATCCTTACGATGCCAGAGACCATGTCAATGGAAAGAAGACAGCTCCTTAAGGCATATGGTGCAGGGCTGATTCTTACACCTGCTGAAAGGGGAATGCTCGGTGCAATCGAAAAGGCAGAAGAGCTATATAAGGAAAATCCTCATTACTTCATGCCACAGCAGTTCGAAAACCCTGCAAACCCAGAGGTTCATAGGAGGACAACTGCTATCGAGATTATCTCTGCTATTGGAGGTGTGCCAGATGCCTTTGTCTCAGGCGTTGGAACAGGAGGCACAATCACAGGTGTTGGCGAGGTCTTAAGAAACGAAAATAAAAACATCTGGATTACTGCTGTTGAGCCTGCAGGCTCGCCTCTTCTATCAGGTGGAACTCCGGGTAAACACAAGATTGCAGGTATAGGAGCAGGGTTTTTCCCAGGGGTCCTAAACACAAAGATATACGATGAAGTAATAACAGTCACTGACTCCGATGCAGAGAAGACTTCAAGAGAGCTATCGGTCAAAGAAGGGCTTCTTTGCGGAATATCCTCGGGTGCGGCTATGTGTGCCGCCATCAGGGTAGCAAAAAGACTTGGAAAAGGCAAAAGGGTAGTTGTCATTCTTCCTGACAGAGGTGAAAGATACCTATCAACAGGGCTGTTTCAGGAATCACCCTGAGCTACTTATTTAAATGGATTTTTAATCTTAAGACCTTCTATCTCTTGCTTATCAGATAAATCTTCACTCAATAATAACCCTGCACCAGCCTTTATGGCAGAGCCTATTACCATAGAGTCCCAGAAGGAGAATTTATACCTAATGTGGATTTCTATTGCATCCAGTATAGAGTCTCCGTCAGCTATGACAACATCCCATTTCAGGAGGTCCTTTATGATGTCTTTAGCTAATTCTGCACTCACAGGTTTTGGTATCTTCCTTGTCATGGCAACAAAGAATTCCTGAAGCACCTGAGTGCTTAAATGTCCAAGCCCAGAGTTCCATAAATCGACCACAATCCCCTTAGATAGTTCGTGTTTTTTACCTGCGGTAGTGTCATAGGCATAAATAAGGATATTCGTATCGAGGAAGACCTTATCGCCTGTCATGAAGCTCTTCCCTCGAGATTTTGAGATGCCCCTTTGTTCCAAGTTCAAGTCCTTTTTTCAGGAGTCTCATCTGCCTTTCTTTTGCTGTTTTATATCCGGTTGCCTCTTTGACCTTTTCTTCGAGGGATTCTCTTAAAAGCCTGCTTAATGATTTTTCCTTGTTTAAGGCTATAACCTTTGCCTTTTTCAGAAGCGATATAGGTAAAGACAATGTCACATTCTGCTTTTCCATCATAACCTCCTATTATCACATAAATATGTGTATCACATTTTTATGTGAAATGTCAATTCAGACACTGCCTTTTGATACTCCTTCCACAGTTCCTCCTTGCTTATCCCTGTGTCTATAAAATCCCATGGAAGAGGCTCAGTGAAATCTTTTTTCCTGAATATATAAAAGTCAGGCTTAATGCCTGAGTTATAACTGGCTTTCTGCCAGTCCGAGACCTCGAGCATCTTTATGAGTACATTGGAAACCCTTCTGTCGGCCATCGAAAACATCCCTTGCATATATGCATACTTTAGAACATCGTGAAAGACCCGAACCCCCTTAATGGGAATCAAAGCTCGCTTAATCATACTTAGCCTTCTTTTAACTACATCTTCTTTTTCCATTGGATGCCACTGAAAAGGTGTAAATGGCTTTGGCACGAATGTGCTTACTGACAGTGTAACCTCACCTTTCGTAGGGCTTTCTCTTATCTTTTTTACAAGACCTATTATTCCATCTATATCTTCATCTTTCTCTGTTGGCAAGCCTACCATAAAATACAGTTTTAATCTTTCTATCCCATGCAAAAGAGCATGTCTTGAGGTCTCTATAATTTCCTCCTCTTTAAGCCTTTTGTTAATTACATTTCTTAATCTTTCTGTGCCTGCCTCAGGTGCAATAGAGATGCTTTTTCCCCTAAGGAGGGCTATTAGCCTTATGCTTTTTGGGCTTGCCCTCAGAGAGGTTATAGAGAAATTTACACCCTCTGTCTTAAGGACATCCTCTATATAAGGGTAATCCATGAGGGATGGTGCTATGAGTCCCACCCTCTCTGTGAGCTTTAGTGCATCGGAAATCTCCTGTTTTATTACACTAAGAAGTTTCTTTCTGAGGGGGCTATACACATGACCTGCAAGGCAGAACCTACATTTCCATGGGCATCCCCTCATTGCCTCTATAAGATACATATTAGAGAACTCTGTCTCAGGCGTTATTATCGATGGCTTAAATCCTGATATATCACTTACAAACCTTTTCTTTATTGTCTTGGGTGCACCCTCAAGAGCGGTTCTTTTTAATGGCTCATTACTTACCTCATAAAGAGATGGCACATAAAGACCTTCTATGTGGAGGCAGTTTCTTAAAAGTTTATCCTTTGTGCCTGCCCTTTTATACTCATCTATGAACTCATTCAGCATCTCCTCTCCCTCTCCAATAAAGCATATGTCAAAGAACTCGGCAAAAGGCTCAGGGTTTGAAAAGGCGCATACACCGCCCATGACGAGCAAAGGGTGAGAGGGTTTTCGCTCTGACTGCCTGAAGGGGATTTTAGAAAGCGCAAGGAGCTTAAGGATGTTTGGATAGTCGTTTTCAAATGACACTGAAAATGCAACTATGTCGAATCTTCCGAGAGGTCTTTTCGATTCCATAGAGAAAAGCTCCGTGCCTGTCCTTTCAAACTCCTGCATGTCTTTAGGGTCAGGAAGGAATGCCCTTTCGCAAACAGTATCAACTCTTTCGTTAAGCAGTGTATATATGCCCTGAAATCCTAAATTGGACATTCCAACAAAATATGTATTGGGGTAGACTAAACAAATATTGACCTTGCCTCCAGGGTCTTTTAATACAGTGCCCCGTTCCTTTTTAAGAAGAGCATCTGCCTTTTCAATAAGTCTACGGCTCATGTCTTTTGTTTTTCATGAATCAGATACTCATGGAGCTTTCTTAATGCCTTTTGTCTATGGCTAAGACTGTCTTTTTCAGAATGGCTCATCTCTGCAAATGTCCTTCTAAAGCCTTTGGGGTAAAACACAGGGTCATAACCAAACCCATGTCTGCCCATTGCAACCTTTGCAATACTACCCTCTACAGAGCCCTCAAAGGTCTTAACCTTACCATCAGGATATGCTAAGGCTATTACGCAGACAAACCTTGCCTGTCTTTTACCCTCAGCAATAGAGTGCATGTTCTTAAGGAGTTTATTGAGATTATCTTTATCAGTAGCCCCCTCACCTGCATATCTTGCAGACAACACCCCGGGTGCACCACTTAGGGCATCCACCTCGAGTCCTGAGTCATCTGCTATGGCAGGTTTTTTGGTGAATCTTGCGACTGTTTGTGCCTTTTCTATAGCGTTTTCCTCGAATCTACTACCTGTTTCCTCAACCTCCGGGCAGTCGGGAAAGGATTCAAGACTTAATAATGTGAAACCTATCCCTTTCAAGAGCCTTCTAAGCTCCTCGATTTTTTTAGCGTTTCTTGTGGCTAAAACTATTTCCATTGGTCTTTGATTTTTTTATTATATCATTCAAAAATCGTTGCCACCTCCTTTTTTTATATGTTCAATTTGAATTCCCTAAGTGCTTGAATTATCTTCATTTTCACCGTTAGAGTGTTCAATCTTTTTCATTTTGTTCAAATTGCCGCCTTTTTCATCGGCATCTATGAGCCTTGCCTTGTCCATGAGTATTGCAGCATCAGCCTTGAACCTTAGCCTTTTTTCTTTTGAGATCTTTTTGCTCATATGTCGCACTATATCAGTAAAAAATGGAAGCAGTCAATATGAAATATTTCACATGAAGTGTTTCACGTGAAATGCTTCACTATGTCCATTTCCACATCCCGTCATTCCCGCTCGTCGGGAATCCTTCCGACTTGTTCGGAATCGAAAGAAAGATTCTGGACAAGCCAGAATGACAATCAACGAGGCTGAAGGGTTAAAAATAATTCGGAAAAGCAACTGGGGTTTGGGGTGAAACCCCAAATTAACAAGAATAGGACATTTCTAAATTGGCTTGACATGCTCTAAGAAAATCCTTGACAGCAAAATATGCCTGCAGGAGTCAGCCCCTGTTTACTCCTGCCCTTCTGTAAATCACATAATACACCAGTGCTACAAAAACACTGCCACCTATGATATTTCCTGCTGTTACAGGAATTAAGTTATGGATGAATCCTGCCCATGAGAGGTTTTCTATGCCCTGAGGTGTGACGAGCCCCCATTTATAAAGCAATATTCCAAGCGGGATGAAATACATATTTGCAACACAGTGCTCAAAGCCTGCTGCAACAAAGGCAGAAATCGGAAAGATGATTGCTAAAATCTTATCCATCACGCTTCTTCCTGCAAGTGTAAGCCATATTGCCAGACACACAAGGAGATTACAGAGCACTCCATTGAAAAACGCCTCTCCAAATGAAAGTGTCACCTTATATGCCGCAATACTTAAAGCCTCCTCACCGACTGCACCGCCTGACATCTTCCAGTAGCCTGAAAGTATGACAAAGAGCACAATACCAATTGAGCCGATGAAATTGGCGATAAATACAATGAGCCAGTTTTTAATCAGCTCTACTGTGGAGATTCTTCTGCTTACCCATGCCATAACAAGAAGGTTATTCCCTGTAAAAAGCTCAGCACCGGCAATAACAACCAGGACAAGCCCCAGAGAGAATGTAACCCCTCCAAGAACTCTGCTTATAGCAAAGCCAAGACTTTTATCAGATACAACAAGTGTAGAAAACATAGCACCGAGGCTTATAAATGCACCCGCAAGGACACCGAGCATCACGACTGAAAGCACAGGCAGTCTTGCCTTTGTAACCCCAACGCTTTCAACCTTCTCGGCAATCTCTCCCGGAGAGTATGCATCAAACCCGAATATCTCTGCCATAAATACCTTTTAGCAGAATTCAGACTCCATTGCAATAGCATATTCTAAAGCTACTTCTTGACAAACAGAGAAGTGCTTTGATACCTTAGATAGCGTGTCAAGAAAAAGGGTTATATTATTATTAGGTCTATTATTACTACTGGGTGTGGCAGGCTTTTTGCTCTCCAAATGTAAGAAAGAGGTAAGAGATACCCAGTCGCCCAGTGTTCCTTCTGGAATCATTGGAAATGCCCTATCCCCATATGAGATAAAGGTTTTATGGTCAGCCTCCACTGACGACACCGCTGTAGTTGAATACAGGGTCTATCAGAAGCAGGGACTGCTTGAGTCCATAAAAACGACATCTGCATCCTACAAGGGTTTAACCCCGGACAGCGCTTATTGCATAAATCTGACTGCCTTAGATTCTACTGGCAATGAGTCGGGACATAGTAAAGAGGTGTGCATAAAGACCCCGGGGTTACTTATTGCAAAGGCAAAACCTGTGGTTAAGCCAAAGGTAGAGGTGCCAAAGGTAGAGGCGCCAAAGGAGAAACCTCCGAAGGTGGAAGTTAAAAGAATCCCCAAGCCACCAGAGCCACCATCAGGCTTAAAGGCAAGACCTATATCGTCCTCTCAGATAGACCTTACATGGAGCCCTTCCACTGCTGAATTGGGCGTATCGGGATATAATATCTACCGTGAGGGTACACTTCATAAGTCTGTAACAACTGCATCTGCTTCATACACAGGGCTTAAGCCCCAGAGCACATACTGCTTTACCATAAGTGTGGTTGACTCTGCAGGAAACGAGTCAGGAAAAACCCGTGAGGTGTGTGCAACGACTTTAACTGTAGAGGACAAAGGACCTCCCACTCCTCCAACAGGGCTCAAGGCAGAGCCTGTTGGAACTACACAGATAAACCTCACATGGAACCCCTCAAAGGATGACAGGGAGGTAACAGGATATAATGTTTACTCCAAAGGCGTGCTTTCAAAAACCGAAAAGGCAACAGCCTCGCAGATGGCAAAATTAAATCCGAACACCCGGTACTGCTATAGTGTAACTGCCTTTGATGATGCTGGAAACGAATCCTCTCAAAGCGGCGAGGCATGTGCAGTAACTGCCATGGCTCCTGACATAGGGATTCCATCAGTACCCTCTGGGCTTAGTGCAATTGCCTCGGCTCCAACCCAAGTAGACCTATCATGGAATGCCTCTACAGACGATGTAGGCGTTACAGGATACAATATCTATAAAGATGGTGCATTTCTTAAATCCGTAACTACAACCTCCACATCCTATAGAGACGAGGACCTTGGTGAGACAAGCTGTTATACGGTTTCTTCGCTGGATTCTGCTGGCAATGAGTCAGGTAAAAGCAGACAGGTCTGCGTAATGATGAAGGCAGTCTCTGCAAGGGGCACTGTCTGGGCAGGCGGAATGAACGATTATGGCCAGATAGGAGATGGCACAACTACAAGCAAGACTACACTTGTTCAGGTAGGCGGAATTTCTACTGTAATGCGAATAACAGCTGGGATGGAGCACACAGTAGTCCTCAAGGAAGACGGAACGGTCTGGGCATGGGGCAGAAATCTTAAAGGTCAGCTTGGAGATGGCACAACAGTAGACAGACATACCCCTGTTCAGGTTAAAGGGCTTAGCGATGTCACTGCAATAGCCGCAGGCTGGTATCACACCGTTGCACTTAAAAAGGACGGAACAGTGTGGGTGTGGGGTAGAAATTATTATGGACAGCTGGGAGACGGCACAAGCGCAGACAGAAGTACACCTGTTCAGGTTAAAGGGCTTACCGATGTCACTGCAATAGCCGCAGGCTGGTATCATACCGTAGCTGTTAAGAAAGACGGCTCTGTCTGGGCATGGGGATGGAACTTTAGGGGACAGCTTGGGGATGGCACTACGGATGACAGCAAAGTGCCTATACCAGTTAGGGACATTAAAGATGTCATAGCTCTTTCGGCAGGACAGCACCATTCAGTGGCACTTAAGAAAGACGGAACGGTCTGGGCATGGGGGTGGAATGACTCAGGACAGATAGGCAACGGCACGACTATCCCTGACAAATACCTTGCCACAGAGGTTAAAGGGCTTACAGGGATAAAGGCAATAGTGGCAGGCGGAAGCCATACCCTTGCCCTCAAAAAAGACGGCTCTATCTGGGCATGGGGTGCTAACGAGTATGGACAGCTTGGAGACGGCACGAGTGTGCCAAAGAGTATCCCAACGAAGATAGAGGCAGTCCCTGATGTCTACTATATCGCCGCGGGTATGAACCAGACAGTGGCACTTAAATCAGATGGAACTCTCTGGGCATGGGGCTGGGGGCTAAAGGTAGGTCAGAGACAGGAGAAATTCACACCTGTTCGTATAAGTGGCATTGTAGGTATCACTGAGATATCCGCAGGCATGTACCACATAGTTGCACTCAAAGGCGAATGACCGCTTATTTGACACCCTGTACTTAATAATATAATCTTAACCTATGCCATCAAAGGAAGAGATTTCTCTTATCGTAAAAGCAGAGCATTCAAAGCCCTTCAAGGTGCTTGGCCCACATAGAACCCCAAAGGGCATCTCCATAAGAGCGTTCTTTCCCGGCAGGTCCAATGCATGGGTGATTAAGAAAAAGAAGAAGTTCCCTATGAGCCTCCTTCACCCAGATGGTTTTTTCGAGGCGTTCTTTGAAAAAGAAAAAGAGCTTTTTCCCTACATGCTCATGCTAAAGGATAAAAAGCCATTTTATGACCCATACAGCTTCCCTCGTCTTTTAACTGACTATGACATCCATCTTATGGCAGAAGGTACTCATTATAAAAACTACGAGAAGTTAGGTGCCCATATAAGGAAGGTCAATGGAATAAGCGGAGTGCATTTTAGCCTCTGGGCTCCAAATGCAAGGAGGGTAAGCGTTGTCGGAGACTTCAATAACTGGGACGGAAGGGCGCATCCAATGTTATTAAGAAAAAACACAGGCATATGGGAGATCTTTATCCCCGGGCTTTCCGAAGGCACTCTTTATAAATACGAGCTATTGGGAAAAAGGTATCTTTCGCTAAAGACGGACCCATATGGGTTTTACTCGGAGCTAAGGCCAAATACAGCCTCTGTTGTCTGGGATATAAATAAATATACATGGAATGACCATGAATGGATTAATGGCAGAGGAAAGAGAAACGAGCTTGAATCTCCAATAGCTATATATGAGGTGCATCCGGGCTCATGGATGAGGGTTCCCGAGGAGGGGAATAGATTTCTAACCTATCGGGAGCTTGCAGGGAGCCTTGTAAGATATGTGGGTGAGATGGGCTTCACCCACATAGAGCTCCTTCCCCTGACAGAGCATCCGCTCGATGAGTCATGGGGGTATCAGACCATAGGGTATTTTTCGGCTACAAGCAGGTTTGGAAAGCCCGAGGAGCTTATGTATTTCATTGACTGCTGTCATCAGAACGGAATTGGAGTTTTGATGGACTGGGTGCCTGCACATTTCCCAAAGGACAGTCATGGACTTGCCTTTTTTGACGGGACATTCCTTTATGAGCACGAAGACCCAAAGCTGAGGGAGCATCCAGACTGGGGAACCCATATATTCAATTACGGAAGAAACGAGGTGGCAAACTTTCTTCTTACAAGTGCCCTTTTCTGGCTCGACAAATACCATCTCGATGGCTTGAGGGTCGATGCAGTTGCATCGATGCTTTATCTTGACTACTCAAGAGGCACAGGGCAATGGATACCCAACATATATGGAGGTAACGAGAATGTCGAGGCAATTGCCTTTGTAAGGAGGTTTAACGAGCTTTGCCATGAATACCATCCAGGGGTGCTTACGATAGCAGAGGAATCCACTGCATGGCAAATGGTCTCAAGGCCAACATATCTTGGAGGTCTTGGCTTCAGTCTTAAATGGAATATGGGCTGGATGCACGACATGCTGATTTACTTTGGAAGAGACCCGGTGCATAGGAAATACCACCACAATAACCTCACATTTGGACTTCTTTATGCTTTTCACGAAAACTTTGTGCTTGTGCTTTCCCACGATGAGGTTGTTCATGGCAAAAGGAGTCTTCTCGACAAGATGCCAGGGGATTTATGGCAGAAGTTTGCAAACCTGAGACTGCTTTTTGGGTACATGTATGCACATCCCGGAAAGAAGATGCTTTTCATGGGCGGTGAGTTTGGGCAGTGGTGGGAATGGGATTCCTCATCGAGCCTTCAGTGGCATCTCCTTCAGTATGAGCCGCACAGGAGGCTTCAGAGATTCGTTAGGGACCTCAATAGACTTCTTAAAGGAGAGCCAAGCCTCTATGAGCTTGATTTTCACTGGAGGGGCTTTCAATGGATTGATTTCTCGGACTCGGAATCGAGTGTTGTCTCATTCATGAGAAAGGCAAAAGACCCAGAGGACTTTTTAGTCTTTGTATTTAATTTCACTTCAGTTCCAAGACATAACTACCGAATTGGAGTCCCAAGAAAAGTCATCTATAGGGAGATTCTAAATAGCGACTCTGAGATTTACTTTGGAAGTAATTTGGGAAATGGTGGCTGGGTGCCTGCCGAGGATGTGCCTTCAAGCGGCATGCCCTATTCCTTAAACCTCACCCTTCCACCACTTGGCATGATAGCCCTTAAGCCACAGTGAAAAATCATGCCCTTTCGTTTAATTCCGAGCGCCAAAGGTTAGCCTATCAGTTGGCAGGTTGCAGTCCTTTTTATCGTTATCGAGAGAATGGGCAAGGCAATAAGAACACCTGCAAGGGATGCTATACTTTCGCATGCCGCAAAACGAGTTGGAAGAGGCTTTGGGTTTGGTCTTCATGAGGCATTAGATCAGGTTGGTGCATTCATAGGTCCATTGATTTTCACCATTGTATTTCTTCTTGGAGGCACAGTCATGGGGCTTCTCTATGAGGTCTCGATAAGTTATCTGATTGCGTTTTCGGTTCTCCTTGAGATAGGCGCAATAGCAGTTTTCTTTAGAAAGAATATGCTAAATTAATATATGCCGATTTATAGCTATGAAGCCTCTGACATGAGGGGCAAAAAGGTTAGTGCTTCTGCCGAGGCATCAGATGAGCGCACCCTAAGGGAAGAGCTTAGGAAAAACGGTTTAATTCCATTAAGTATAAAGTCGGCTGTGGGGAAAAAACCCGCAATAAGCCTCCAGAGGGCTACAAAGAAAGACCTTCTCAGATTCACACAGGAACTCGGAAACCTTCTCGAATCAGGACTTCCAATAGACAAGGCATTGTTTGTTCTCTCCGAGCACTCCGAAAAAGAAAAAATGAGGTTGGTAATCCGAGAGATATATGCGGACATCCAGAGAGGACAGTCCCTTTCGCAGGCAATGTCAAGGCATAGGCTTTTCCCACCTCTTTATGTGAACATGATAAGGGCAGGAGAGGCAAGTGGTATCTTAGAGGCAGTGATAAGAAGGATTTCTGCATTCCTCGAGATGACCTCTCAATTCAGGGATGAGATAATCTCTGCACTCATATACCCGATATTGCTTACGGTAGTCGGAGGTCTTTCGGTTGCCATCTTAATGCTTTATGTAGTTCCTAAGTTTACGAAGATATTCGAGGACATGGGTCAGGCACTACCTGCACCAACACTGCTTCTTCTTAAGGCAAGTAATATATTTACCTCCTACTGGTGGCTGTTTTTTACGGTAATCGTATTGGCGATTTTCCTCATAAGGGGCTATGCTAAGACCAAAGAAGGCAGGGTCTTTGTAGATGGCATCCTGCTTAGGGTTCCATTCATTAGGGTGCTTCATATGAAACTAATTATATCCCGTTTCTCAAGGACATTTGGAACACTCCTTCTAAGCGGTGTGGCAATTCTGGATGCTATAAGAATCTCGAGGGAGGTAGCTGGAAACGAGGTTGTCTCGGAAAGGCTTAGTGTTCTTGAAGATGGAGTCAGAAAGGGCAGTCGTGTTTCTTATGCCTTGGGGCAGAGCGAGGTCTTTCCTCCGCTTGTCGTTCAGATGATAGCAGTTGGCGAGGAGGCAGGAAAATTAGAGGAGACATTTCTCAGAGTTGCCGACAGGTTCGAGTCTGAAAGCAGAAATCTCATCAAAAGGACAGTGAGCCTCCTTGAGCCAGCTATGATTGTAGTCATGGGAGTAGTTGTTGGCTTTATCGTCGTATCCATGTTGCTTGCAGTGTTTAGCATAAATGAGATACCCATTTAACCATAACAAGGGTTTTACCCTTATAGAGCTTATAGTAGTCCTTTTTATTGTAGGCATAGCCTTCTCGGTCGTTACGGTATCGGTTGGCAGGTTATACGAAAAAACTGTATTTAAAGAGGAGCTTAAAAGACTCTTTAGGACATTAAAACATTCGAGGGATATGGCAGTCACGGAGAGGGCAGTCTTTACAGTCAATATTGACAGCGACAAGAGGACAGTGGGTATCGAAAAAGATGGCATGCCCTTTGGCTCTACAGTTACCCTTGCCAAAAATATCAGCATCGAGGCAGAGCCAATAGTGTTTTTTCCAAAAGGCAATAGCTCTGGCGGGCTCATAGAGATTAAAGGCCCTGGCAATAATAACTATCAGATTGAGGTCTCGGCTGTTACAGGTATTGCAAAGGTCAAAAGGCTTTAGCCTTATGGAAGTAGTAATTGCCCTTGTCATACTCGGCATAGGGATTACTGCACTTATGCAGTTTTACAGCCAGAGCCTAAGAACCACAAAGAGGTCTTCGGACTACTCAACTGCACTCATTCATGCTCGCTCTTATCTGGATGAGGCATATTCCTTTAAAGAGGTCTCTCTGTCTCAAGAATCGTTTGAGCTTAAGGATGGCTTCAGGGTGAAAAGGTCTGTAAGCCTCTTAAGCAAAGTGGAGGGGATAAAGACCTATGAGATTTTAGTCACTGTGTCATGGCCTCCATCAGGCAGATTTACGATAAAAGGCATAAGGACCTTCTATGAGAGTCAGTAAGGGAAAAGGCTTTACACTCATAGAGATTGTAATTGCCATGACCCTTTCTGTCTTGCTCTTTATGATTGTTTTTTCGGCATTGAGGCTTGGTGAGAAGTCTCAGGAAAAGGGCATAGAGAGAGAGGACATCTCCCAGAGAATGCGAATTATATCAGACAGGATCTCATGGCTCATAAAGGGCGCATACCCTTATATCGTAAAAAAGCAGGATGAAACCGTCCTTTACTTCTCAGGGACCTCCTCAAGCCTCGGACTCGTTACAACTTCCGTAGATACATACTCAGAGAAACCGCAAGATTTAGGAGGACTTAAATGGATAAAAATCCTCAGGGACGAGGATGGACTTAAGATTAAAGAGAATGTCTTTATCAGCGAAGATAACCTCGATGGCACAGGGGGGGAGGAATATGTGTTTGACCCTTATGTCAGCAGTATTGGATTTGAATACCTTGACACAGTCAATGAGGGTGACAAAGGCACATGGAGCAATAACTGGTCAAAAGAAAAAGACTATCTGCCCTCTTTGGTGAAAATAAAAATCGTCCTCGAGCATGAAGGCAAAAAGGTCGAAATGCCACCTATCGTTACGCGCATAATGGCAGGTGGTGCGGAATCCTTAAAATAGCCTGCAAATGGCTAAAAAATGACTCAGTTAAGGAATATAAAGCTTATTCTTCACTATGATGGAACAAACTACAGTGGCTGGCAAACCCAGAGGCTCACTGTTTCACCCACCATACAGGGAGTCATAGAAGGCAGGATTGCCTCCATTACAGGTGGCACATCCACACTTATTGCCGCAGGAAGGACCGATAAAGGGGTTCATAGTCTTGGACAGGTTGCTTCTTTTAAGACACACTCTAATTTGCCAGCAAAGACCATTAAGAGAGCACTCAATGCAACACTTCCAGAGGACATTAGGGTTATCAGTGTATCGGATGTGCCTCTTACCTTTCATCCAAGATACAGTGCCCTTAGCAAAACTTACATCTACATCATAAATTCAGAAGAGGCGCCACTGTTTTTAAGAAGATTCTTCTGGAGGGTTCCTTTTGAACTTAATCTCGATGATATGCAGAAGGCAGGAGAGTTTCTTAAAGGAGAGCATGATTTTTCAGCTTTTAGAGGCTCTGGCTGTTCCTCAAAAAATACCATAAGGAATATCCTGAGCCTCGATATTAAGCCTTCCGACAGGCTGGATTTTCTTACATGGTCTTTTCACGGAAGACTCATAAAGATAACGATTACTGCAAATGCCTTTTTAAGGCATATGGTAAGAAACATTATTGGCACACTCGTTGAAGTAGGCAGGGGGATGATGTCTGTGGAGCTGAGGGAGGTTATTGCCTCAAAAGACAGACGGCTTGCAGGTCCTACTGCACCTCCACAGGGTTTGTTCTTAGAAAAAGTAGACTATGCCCCTGATTTCTCGACAGACGCAAGCATCTCGTTTTTTTCCTGACAGTCCCTACAGTATATTGCAAACGGAAGTATCTTAAGCCTTTCAGGTGCTATCTCGTCTGCACAGTCCTCGCATATACCATAAGTGCCCTCTCTCAGCTTTCTCAATGCCTCATCTATCTTGAGAAGGGTCTCTCTGTGTGTGGAGAGCTTTCTCAGACTTACATCCTCTGAAAGGTCAATCACTGACCAGTCCCCATCATCCAATGCGGTCTCAACGAGCTGTCTGTTTTCGCCTGTTATGTAGTTTTTTATCTCGGACTTTGCCTCTCTGACAATCGTCTCGCGCTTCTGGATAAGGGCTCTTCTAAGAGCCTCTTTTTTCTCTTCATCTGCCTGCTTAACCGAGAGAGCCCTTGGTTTCTTTTTCAGTGGAAGGCTCTTTGCCTTTTGAGGAACCTTTTTTTTCTGAGCAGTCTTACCTTTCTTAGGTGTTTTTGACACCTTCTTTTTAGAGGGTAGTTTCTTTATAGGCTTCTTGCCTTCCGATTTCTTTTTAGCAGTCTTTCCCTTTTTAGGTTTTTTTGAAACCTTTTTTGCTGGCATTTATTTCTCCTCTTTTGCCTCTTCTTCTTTTTTACCTTCCTTATAGACCTCCTGAAGGCTCCTAACCTTAATGCCTGCTTGTGTGAGTGCCTTCTGAATATCAGCTAATTTTGCATCTTCAACCTTCAGAACATAATTAATGTTCATATCACACCTCCATTATCTCTTTTTCTTTATGGGCAACGATTTCATCTATCTTTTTTATGTAAAGGTCTGTTAGCTTCTGGATTTCCTCGATCGACTTTTTCGTTTCATCTTCGCTTATGTGTTTTTCCTTTTCGGCTCGCTTAAGCTCCTCGTTTGAATCCCTTCTTATGTTTCTTATGGCAACCTTTGCCTCTTCAGCCTTTTTCCTCACCACCTTTACGAGTTGTTTTCTTCTTTCCTCTGTAAGTAAGGGGATGTTAATCCTTATGACCTTTCCATCGTTTATAGGGGTAAGTCCTAAATCGGATTTAAGGATTGATTTCTCTATATCAGGGATTATTTTTTGTTCCCATGGCTGAATCGTTATCTGCCTGCTGTCAGGCACGCTGAGCCCGGAGACCTGGTTTAGTGGCGTGGCAGTTCCATAGTAATCCACTGTTATGCCTTCAAGGAGTGCTAAAGATGCCCTTCCTGTTCTTATAGAGCCGAATTCTTTTTTAAGGGAATCAGCCACTCCCTGCATCCTCTTTTCGTTCCTATCCCTTAGGTCTTTTTCCATGGCTTTCTCCAATGAAAGTTCCCACTTTTTTGCCTGCTACTGCCTTCCTGATATTTCCGCTTTTGCCTAAATTAAATACCACAATTGGCAGTGAGTTGTCCATACATAAAGATATAGCGGTTGAGTCCATAACATGGAGCCTCTTTCTAAGGACATCGATGTAGTTTATTTTATCGAATCTTTTAGCATTCGGGTTTTTAATGGGGTCATCGGAATAAACCCCATCCACCTGTGTTGCCTTAAGTATCACTTCTGCATTTATCTCCATCGCCCTTAGTGCAGCCGCTGTGTCTGTTGTAAAATATGGGTTGCCTGTGCCTGCGGCAAATATGACAATCCTGCCTTTCTCGAGGTGTCTGACTGCCTTTCTCCTTATATATGGCTCTGCAAGCTCCCGCATCTCTATGGCAGACTGAACCCTTGTGGCAAGCCCTTTTTTTTCAAGTGCATTCTGAAGTGCAAGGGCATTTATAACAGTGGCAAGCATGCCCATGTTGTCTGCGGATACCCTCTCCATGCCTATTGCAGAGGCTTCCATGCCCCTGAAGATATTTCCGCCGCCTATAACTATGGCAATCTCTGCGCCTGCCTTAACCGTCTCTTTTATCTCGGAGGCAATGTGTTTTACGGTTTCAGGGTCAATGCCATAAGCCTTTTTACCCATCAGCGACTCTCCGCTTAACTTAAGGAGCACCCTCTTATATTTACTTTTGGGATTCACCGAGTTGAAACCTCTCGAAGCGCCTTATTATTATGTTTTCTCCTAACTTTGCTACCTTTTCTGTGAGTAGGTCTTTTACCTTTTGTTTCTGGTCTGGGTCTTTGACAAACACCTGCTCGAGGAGGCAGGTCTCTGCATAGAATTTTTCGAGCTTTCCTTCGACTATCTTCTCAATGACATTTGCAGGCTTTCCCTCAACCTGTGCCCTGTATATATCCTTTTCTTTTTCTATCAAATCCCGTGGGACATCCTCTTTTGAGATATAAGCTGGGCTTGCGGCAGCTATGTGCATTGCAATGTCCTTAAGGAGGGATCTAAAATCATCTGTTCTTGCCACAAAATCCGTTTCACAGTTGAGCTCCACTAAAACGCCTATCTTGCCCATATGTATATAAGAGCCTATGAGACCCTCGCCTGCCTGCCTTCCTGCCTTCTTAAGGGCAGTCGCAAGTCCTTTTTGCCTGAGTATTTGAAGTGCCTTTTCCATATTGCCATCGGACTCTGTGAGTGCCCTTTTACAGTCCATCATGCCAACACCGGTTTTTTCCCTGAGCTCTTTTACCATCTCTACGGTTATCATTGTCCTACATCCCCTGTGCCCTCGGATGTCTCCGCAGTCTCTGTGGTAGGGACCTCTGCTACTTTTTCCTGGGCTATTGCCTCCTCCTCTTTTTTAAGGCTGATTTCCCTGCCCTCGATGATAGCATTTGCCATTTTTGATGCGATGAGTGCTACTGCCCTTATGGCATCGTCATTGCCGGGGATAACATGGTCTACCTCGTCAGGGTCACAGTTTGTATCGACGATTGCCACTATTGGGATTGAGAGCTTTCTTGCCTCGGCAATAGCTATCTGTTCTTTCTTTGGGTCAACTATGAAAACCGCACCTGGCAGCTGAGTCATATCCTTTATGCCGCTCAGGTTTTTTTCGAGCTTCTGCCGCTCCTTCTCATATGAGGAAACCTCTTTTTTTGTCAGAAGCTCGTATGTCCCATCTTCTTTCATCTTTTGGATTTTCTTGAGCCTTTCTATGGACTTCTTTATTGTCAAGAAGTTCGTGAGCATACCGCCAAGCCATCTCTGATTTACGAAATAAGCACCTGCCCTTATAGCCTCTGTCTCGATGGCATCCTGCGCCTGCTTTTTTGTGCCGACAAAAAGTATAGGCACATTCTTGCTTGCCACTACCTTAACAAAATTGTATGCATCCTCAAGCCCCTTCATGGTCTTCTGAAGGTCTATGATATAGATGCCGTTTCTTTCTCCGAAGATATACCGCTTCATCTTCGGATTCCATCTTTTCACTTGGTGGCCAAAATGCACACCTGCCTCAAGTAGCTCCTTCATCGTTGCAACCATACTATATCCTCCTTCTGGTTTTTCCTCCGCCTTCCCTCCTTACACCCAATACAGGACCAATAAGGAGGGTTTCTTCAGGCGTGTGGTTTTAACAACCCCTTAAGAGGTGAAGTCTATCATAAAAAACCTTTTTTTTCAAGAGGTGCCTGCAGGGGGGAATCCCCAAATCTGCCGATAGGATTTAGTAGGTCGTCTTTTAAGACCCTAACGATTAGTTTCCATTTAGCATTCTGAGAAACATCTCAACCACTTTTGGGTCGAACTCCTTGCCGGCAAGCGACTTTATGTACTCCAGCGCCTTCTCCGCAGTCCACGCGGGGCGGTAGGGCCTGTCGGAGCGCAGGGCGTCCCATACGTCCACGACCGAGAATATCCGCGCCTGAAGGGGTATCTCCTCGCCCATGAACCCGTGGGGGTATCCAGTTCCGTCCCATTTCTCGTGATGGCAGTAAGGTATGTCCATTGCCGGACGGAGAAAGGCAATAGGGGAGAGTATCTTGTGGGCTATGACCGGGTGGTTCTTCATTATCTCCCACTCCTCGACGGTCAGCTTCCCCGGCTTGAGCAGTATGCTGTCAGGTATGCCGAGCTTTCCTATGTCGTGGAGGAGCGCGCCGCGCCTCACTTGCACCAATTCTTCATCGCTCATTCCCATCGCCGCCGAGATGCTCACGGTCATCTCGGTAACGCGCCGGGAGTGTCCTTCCGTCTCCTTGTCCCGGTAGTCGAGCGCCCTTGCCAAACCCTCTATGGTTGCATCGTAGGCAATCACAAGCTCGTCGCGTGAGCGCTGAAGCTCGGTCAGTATCACAGAGTTGTCCACGGCTATCGCCGCCTGACCGGCAAGGGAGGCCAAAAACTCAAGCCAGTCCGGGTCGAGCTTCAATTGAGACTTATGATATATTTCAAGCACTCCCCTGACCGCTCCCTTGGCTACGAGGGGCAAGCCTATGTAGAAGTCGAAGCCCTCCACGGCCCTAAAGGCGCGGAGCCTCTCGTCTTCGACGCCGGTCAGGCTGGTCAATATAATCTGCCTGCGCTCAAGGGCGACCTTGCCAGCATACCCTTCGCCGAGATGCTGGGACACCATGGAGGCGGCACGAGTCGCAAAGCCCCGCCCGGCAACATGTTCGAGCATCTGTGAGTGCAGGTTCAGGAGAAGCACATCCGCGGCGTCCACCCCCAACTTTACGACTATGTGGTCGAGCAGGATATTGAGGGTCACCCTGAGGTCGAAACTCGAGCTTATAGCCAAGTCTATGTCCCTCAGAGCGGTAAGGCGCTCGAGACTGCGCCTCTCCCTCTTCTCAGCCGCCCGCTTTCCCTCATGCGCCCAGATGGCGATTATGCCGTTGGCAAGGTCGTTTGAAAGTTCCGTAAGAAGCGTAATCTCCTCCTTGTCGAAGGCATCCGGCTCCGGGGCGTATATGGAGAGGGCGCCGAAGACTTTCAAGCCGTCCTTGAGAGGCAGGGCTATGGACGAGGCGTACCCGCGCTGGAGCGCCCCTTCCCTCCAAGGGGCCATTATCGGGTTGGTCGCTATATTGCTGACGAAAACCGGCCTTCCCGTCCTTACGGCCGTGCCGGTCGGCCCCCGGCCGTATTCCGTATCCGCATACGTGATGTGCGCCGCATCGAGGTAACCCTCCACTGCCCCGGCCCACGCCGCCGGGCGCACGGACTTCTCCTCGTCGTCCATGGCGTATCCCACCCATGCCATCCTATATCCGCTGCACTCGACTAAAACCCTGCATATCTCTCTGAGCAACGGATATTCTTCTTTTTCCCTGACGAGGGCCTGGTCGCAAATCCTTATGGTCTCAAGCGCCCTGTTCATTCTCATCAAGTCTGCCTCGTTCTGCTTTATCTCAGTGATGTCCCTTGCCGAGTAGACTGAGCCGACGAGTGTGCCGGTTTCATCATAAATAGGGGAGACGTTGACAAAGAAGAAGCCGCCTAAGCGTTCTTCAAAAACCTCCGCAGTGTGCGGCTTGCCATCCGCAAGGAGTTTCTTGTGGGGACACTGGGGCGGAGGCTCCTTTGTGCCATGGACGTGCTCGTAACAGGTCATGCCCACCACCTCGGCAGGCGTAACCCCTAACGCATCGGCCATTGCCTTGTTCGCCCTTGTTATGTGGAAATCCCTGTCAAGTATCATTATGGGGTCTGTTATGGTATCGAAAGTCCTCTCCCACTCCTCCTTTGCCTTGATTATCTTCTCCTCGGCCCGCTTGTGCTCGGTGATGTCAAGGAAGCTGCCTATGACCGCAGGCCTTTCAAGGTATATTGTTCGAGAGCCATAGACCTCAACGTTTATGACCTGCCCGTCCTTCCTCACACACCGGAACTCATAGCGGACAGATTCCACCACGCCCGAAATCCGCCGCCTCAGATTCTCCTCAACAATAGGCCAGTCCTCCGGATGGACGACGTCCTTAGGCCCCATCCCCCCCGTCATCTCCTTAACCGAGTAGCCGAGCATCTCTGATAGTACAGGGTTCACATACTTGAAAACGTAGTCCTGAATTATATAAACGCCAACGAGCGATTTTTCGGTGAGGGACTTGAACTTCTCCTCGGAAATCTTGATGGAGAGGAAAAAAGGCTTTATCTTCCTGAGGCCGAAGAAGAGCAATGAGGAGAATCCGAGGGCTACAAGCTCTGCAAGCAGGTCAGGATAAATTCCGTACAAAAATATGTTCGCGAGGACTATGACCCTCCTTATAACGGCAAAGGGAATGGCCACTGCGATTAATATCCAGCCAATGGATCTCTCGGTTACGCGGATGAGCCTGAAGGACAAATAAGCCGCCGCCACCTGAAAGGCGAGCGAGAGTGCGACAACGGACGAAATGAAAACAATCTTCAACTCCACATGCAAATGGTATCACAACCGTATGCACTTGTGCAAAACAGTGCAGGGGGGAATCCAGCGTATAGGGTGTGTATGGGTTCGAGAATTGACCCTGCCTTAGCCTTTCGGTTAAGATTTCTCTATGGAGATTAAGCCATTTTCAACAACAGGCATTGGAAGCCTTCCCCATACAGACCCTCTAAAGGCTGTAAGGGTTGTCCTTGAGACATTTGACATACCATTCTGGCCACAGATGACAAGGCTCTCATTCAAGGAAGGCATGATTGCCCAGTATTCTGAGGGAATGCCTTTTATAAAGGTAGATTCAGAGCAAGGCTCTATATGGATAGACAAAGACAATCCTCAGGGTCTTGAGAGGTTTTATGAGACTTACACAGATGAAACACTTATTTCAATCTCAGAGGACTATGCAAAGGGGCTTTATGCCTTCCTTAACTTGATAAGAGAAAGGCAGTTTGAGTTTCTCAAGTGCCATGTGACAGGTCCTCTTACATTCACTTTAGGACTTAAGGACAAAACAGGTGTGCCTGTTTATTATGACGAGGAGCTAAGGGAGATTTCCCTTATGCTCCTTAAAGCAAAAATCAGGTGGCAGATTGAGACATTCAAAGTAAACGCAAAAGGCGTTATAATGTTCATAGATGAGCCAATCCTTTCTGCATTGGGAAGCACTGCTTATATTGGGGTAAAAGAAGATGAGGCACTTAGACTTCTTAAGGAGACCTCGGATGCCATCTGGAAAGCAGGTGGAATCCCTGGGATTCACTGTTGTGGAAGGGCAGACTGGCCACTGGTTACGAAGGCAGGCGTAAGGATATTAAACTTTGATGCCTATGGATATGCAGACACACTGATGATATATCCAGAGGAGATAAGGAGTTTTATGGAGCAGGGCGGAATACTTGCATGGGGAATTGTGCCAACGACAGAGGCAATAAGGCGGGAGACAGATACCTCCATAAGGAGGCGGTTTCTTGAGGCATTAGATAGATTTTCAAAGCACATACCCATTGAGAGCCTGCGTAAAAACATTATCCTTACACCCTCATGCGGAACAGGCTCTTTAAGCATCCCCGAGGCACTGAAGGTCTTTCAACTGCTTGCGAGGCTTAAGGAGGATGTGTCATGACAAGAGGAATATTTATATCGTTTGAGGGCATAGAAGGCACTGGGAAAACAACACAAGTTGTGCTCATTAAAGAGTATCTCGAAAAAAAAAGGCACACTGTTATAATTTCCAAAGAGCCGGGTGGAACAGCCATAAGCGAAAGAATCAGAGAGATTCTTCTTTCCACAGAGCACAAAGAGATGGATAGCCTCACAGAGCTTTTCCTTTATTTTGCCTCTCGAAGACAGCACATAAAGGAGCTTATTGTCCCTTCTTTAGAGGCAGGCAAGATAGTAATCACAGACAGGTTTTCCGATTCCACAAAGGCATATCAGGGATATGCGAGGGGCATAGATGTGGGCTTTATAGATACCCTTAACAAAGCAGTCACAGGCGGGCTCATGCCTGACCTGACAGTGCTTCTCGATACAGATGTAGAGACAGGGCTGAAACGGAACATGGGAATTAACAAACTCGACAGGCTCGAGCTTGAGGATATAGAGTTCCATAAAAGGGTAAGAGAGGGCTATCTCCTTTTAGCCAAAAAAGAGCCTAATAGGATAAAGGTCGTAGATGCAGGATTAACTGTTGAAAAGATACATGACAGGGTAGTTGAGATAGTAGAGAAATACCTTATGAGGGGTCAGAGTCGCTGAATAATCCTGCTATAATCCTTCTTAACTTAGGCGGACCTGACTGCATCGAGGCAGTTAAGCCGTTTCTTTATAATCTCTTCAAAGACCGTGAGATTATCAGGCTTGGTCCATCGTTTATGCAAAAGCCCCTTGCATGGCTCATCTCGAGCCTGAGGCAGGGAAAGACAAAGGAGGCATATACCCTCATTGGAGGCAGGTCCCCTATCTTAGACATTACAATGGCACAGGCAGATGAACTTCAAAAGGCAGTAGGCTTAAAGGTCTATGTTGCAATGAGGTACTGGAGACCATATACAGATGATGTTGTCAGAGAAATTAACAGGGAGGGCATAAAGAAGCTCATTTGCCTGACTCTATATCCTCATTACTCAAAGGCAACGACAGGCTCTGCAATGGAGGACTTTAAAAGGGCTGTCAGGAAATACCCTATTGAGTATCATGCAGTTACCTCTTGGTTTAACCAACCTTCTTATATAGAGGCACTTATCCATGTAATTAAAAAAGGCGTTGGGAGCGTTCAAGACATCCATCTCCTTTTTAGTGCACACAGTCTTCCTCAGAGATTCATAGACGAAGGAGACCCATATATGAATGAGATTATGGGGACGATTAACGAGGTAATGAAGCACTTCCCTAACATGACTAACAGGTGGCATATATCTTATCAATCAAAGAGCGGTCCTGTAAGGTGGCTTAAACCTTCAACTGATGAGATGTTAAGAAAGCTCTCGGCAGGAGGTGTTAAGAATGTCCTCGTTATACCAATAAGCTTTGTCTCGGACCATATGGAGACACTTTATGAGATTGATATATTATACAAGGGCATTGCCGAAAGGCTCGGCATAGAGCTTAAAAGAACAGAGTCTTTGAATACCAATCCTATATTTATTCGCGCACTCAGAGAGATTGCCTTAGATGCAATTAAATCAGCAGGTTGGAGCCTATGAGCCTAATAATCATTGGAGGTGGAATCTCAGGGCTCTCTCTTGCCTATAGCCTCGTTTCAGGTAAAGGAGACATCGAGCTTACCCTCATAGAGGCTGATAGAAAGTTAGGCGGAAAGGTCTGTAGCCAGACCGAAAGAGGCTATATTTTTGAATCAGGGGTCAATGCCTTTCTTAATAACAAGCCTAAAACCCTCGAGCTTGCATCACACCTTTTGCTTCACCCGCTTAGAAGTAGCGATTCTGCAAGAAAAAGGTTTATATATTCAGAGGGAAAACTCCACAGGCTTTCTGAATCTCCGCCTGCCTTTTTAGCCTCATCCCTTATGAGTCTTCCGGGGAAGCTGAGAATCCTCCTTGAGCCTTTTATGCCAAAAGGAGCTAAAGATGACGAAAGCCTTGCTGATTTTGCAAGAAGAAGGCTTGGAAAAGAGGCATACGAAAAGCTCATAGACCCAATGGCATCAGGCATCTATGCAGGCGACCCAGAGACGATGAGCCTCAAAAGTTGTTTTCCAAGGATATATGAGCTTGAGAATGAATACGGTTCTCTTATAAGGGCATTGATAAAGCTAAAGAAGGAGGCAAAAAAAACAGGGGCAAAGGTAAGTGCAGGTCCATCTGGTGTCCTCACCTCATTCCCTTCAGGCATGTCGAGCATGACCGATGCCTTAGGAGCAGTCCTTAAACACAGGATAAAAACCCAAAGCAAGGCAGTCTCCATAGAGAAAACAAAACAGGGCTATGCAGTGTATTTAGAGGATGGCTCGAGGCTCGAGGCAGAAAGGATTGTCCTTGCCACACCTGCCTATGAAAGTGCAAATATCCTTAAAGAGATGGATAAAAGTTTTTCCGACGCCCTCGAGGAGATTCCGTATCCGCCTCTCTCTATTGTGGCTTTGGCGTATAAGAAGGAAAAACTAAAGGCATCCCTCGATGCATTTGGATTCCTCGTGCCCAAAAAAGAGGGAAGAAGAATCTTAGGTGCGCTTTATGATTCAAGTATATTCCCAAATAGAGCACCTGAGGGCTATGTTCTTCTTAGGTGCATGGCAGGTGGTGCAAAGTCTCCTGAGATTGCACTTATGGATGATAAGAGGCTCCTGAGTTCGGTCCTTGAAGACCTAAGAGACATTTCAGGCATAAGGACAGAGCCCGAGCTCATTAAAATCTTCAGACATGAAAAGGCAATACCACAGTATCTTATAGGTCATAGCGAAAGATTAAGAAAGATAGATGAGATACTGCAAAGATATAAAGGACTCTATATTACAGGTAATAGCCTAAGAGGTATCGGGTTTAACGACTGCATAGAGAACTCATATAAGTTATCAGAAAGGATTCTTCAGCCTGTTACCTCAGAAAGCCACTTAAGATAGTCCTCTGAGCCTTCTACTATTGGAAGTGCAATGACCTCTGGCACGGAGTAGGTATGAAGCTCCTTAACCCTCTTAAGAAGTGGCTCAAAAAGGCTCTGCCTTGTTTTCAGTATCATAAGGACTTCAGGTTCATCCTCAATCTTACCCTGCCAGCTATATATAGACCGCACTCCCTTTATGATATTTACACAGCCTGCAAGCCTCTCACTTACAAGTGCATTTGCAATCTTGACTGCCTCATCCTCATTGGGTGCTGTGATAAAGACAACGATGTATTCAGACATCATCTATAAACCTCCCATCCCTCATAAGCTCTGTCTTTGTGCCTTTCTTATCTATAAGTATTAGGGTTGGCTTTAGGAACACAAAGTCCTGATGAAAAGGCGTCTTGACATTACCCCCAAATGAGCTATTGTCTCCCAGTGCTATGTGTATAGTGCCCATTATCTTTTCGGATTCAAGGATGTTATCGAGCCTTTTTGCCATATCATTTGTGCCAATGCCAAGCTCTGCGATATTTCTGTTTTCCTTTCTTTCATTGAGCTTTTCTCCGAGATATGTGACATAAGGCTCACTGCCCGAGACATCTTTGACATTGCCTTCCTTTACGATGAGTGTAATGGGTGAGGCAAGTCTTCTCGTTGGTGCCCATTCTAAGATGAGCTTTCCATTAGCAGTTCCTTCGATGGGCGAAAGGAAAACCTCACCTGCAGGAAGGTTTCCAAAAGAGCCTGCCTTTGTAAGTATACCTGTGTCAGAGTGGATTTTTCTTTTGCCTCTTTGAAATTTAAGGTGTGTGCCGTTTGAGGTCTTAATCTCTATGGAGTCTGCTTTTCTTAATGTCTTTGAGATGAGGTCTGTCCTTTTCTTGAGTTCCTTATAGTTGACAGCCATTCCTGTCTCAAGCATCCCTACATCGAAAAGGGGCATGCTGGCATATCTGCTGCCGCAGACCTTAGTAAGGAGATTTCTAAAAAGCGTATGGGTCGTTGAATAATTAGAAAGGGCAATCACTGCATGAGGTGCAGATTTTTTATATCTCAGGATTATCTTTTGGGCTTGTTTAATCTGTGCATCAGTTGCCTTCTTGCTGAGTAATGGCTTAAGTATGCCTGCCTTTTTGAGAGCACTAATAGCTCTTTTACCAAATGCACACTCCCAAAGTTTTAAAGGTGGCTCTTTTGCATGTGTGCCCGTGGCAGGATATTCATAAAAAAGCACTTTTTTCGAAAGGCTTCTGCCTGCCTCGGCAGTTAAGATAGCAATGTCTCTGAGCATGTGCCTGCGGTTGAGGTCTGCCTTTTCTATATTTTCTTTCTTTGATGGCGTATCAGTGAATACCAGAACCCTTTCTGAGCTTTTGACTTTGAGGTTGACTATGTATATAGCCCTTATGGCTTCTACAAGCCCGATGTCTCTGTCTCTTTGATTATGGTAGGTGTGATAAAGATAAGGAGTTCAAGCTGGTCGTCTCTTTTAGCCTTGCTTTTAAAGAGCCATCCGAGAAGGGGAATCTTTGAAAGAAATGGAACCCTCGTTTCCCTATTGGAGTCAGCCTTTCTGTATATACCGCCTATGACTATCGTCTCTCCGTCTTTTACTATAAGCTGTGTCTTTGCCTCACGGGTATCCTTTGGCGGGATTCCAAGAACCGATTTTCCGAAGTCAAACTCATCCCTTTTGGTGTTTATTATCATAGCCACTTTATCATCGGACACTGCCCTTGGAGTCACGGAAAGGGAAAGGGTTGCCTGAACCCTTTCAACTGAGGTTGTTGTCACCCCCCCTACCGTGGTGCTTGTCCCAGAAGGCACAACTATCTCTGTTCCGCTTGTTATCTGAGCCTCCTGATTTTCAAGAACCCTTATGCGGGGGCTCGAAAGGATTTTTCCTGCTCCTGAATCCTCTAAGGCAGACAATACGGCATTAAGACTGAAATTGTCTTTAATATATCCCAAGCCCAATGAGCCTGTGGCAGCGCCACCTGTAAGAGGGACATTCACCGAGAAGGAGCTGTCAACTACCCATTCTGTGCTTTGTGCCGACCAGTTTATGCCAAACTCCCTTCTGAAGTTCGAGCTTACCTCCACTATCCTTGCCTCTATCATTATCTGTGCAGGTTGTATGTCCATGTTCCCAATCAGGGAGCTTATCTTGTCAACGACCTGAGGTATATCCTTCACAATTAATGAATTCGTAGATTCCACAGGTATTATCTGACCTTTGCCACTTAAAAATCCATTCAACGCACTTACCGATTTATCCGAGACCCTGAGGTATTTAAGTTTGAATTCCCTGACAACTACATACTCCTCCTTTTTTTCATAATCGGTAAGAGGCTCTACTAAGAGAAGCCCAGTCCTGACGATGCGATATGTATAGCCCTTGCTTTTTAAGATGGACTCTATGGCATCCCATAGGGGTATACCTTTGAGACTAACTGTCACATTGCCTGAGACAGAGTCATCCACAATGATATTTATACCGTGCTCCTGACTTAATGCCCTCAGGACATCTTTTATTGGCACATCCCTTAGCTCCATGGAAATCATTGGTCCTCTTTCTTCTTGAGCAAAGAGAGGCTGAAGGAAAACTAATACTAAGGCTATTGTTAAGACTATTGCCTTCATTTCTGTAGTTGTGTGCCTCTTATGGCAAACCTATCTATGCCAAGAAGGAATTTTTTGCCATTTCTTTCAAAAAGCACCTTGTCTCCTGAAATATCTAAGATTTTGAAGCCTGAGACAGTGTCGCCCTTTCTATAGAACTCTCCATTTATTATAGCCACTGCCTTTTTTCCATTAGATATCACCCCGCCTATCTTAATCATGAAAAGCCCCTCTTCCTTAACAGCAGTCTCCACCTTAAACCTGTCCTCGTATCTGACAAAGGGGTCTCTGCCCCATTTAGGCTGTTTATCCTTTTTCAGCTCCTCAATCTTTATGTCCGATAGCTCCATAGGATAAGAGGTGCCTACAAAGAGAAAAATAACGAGTCCACTTATGATAAGCCATGTCCTCATGTTTTCTCAAGATATGTCAGTGCTTTTATTAAGGCTATTCCCTGTGGGTAAACCGCATCGTTTGTCTCAAAGCGGATGGACTCTATAAGGAGAAGCCTGTGCTTTTCCCCAAGGTATCTTACGAAATCGTAAAGCTGTCTATATTTAACCCTTAGCTCTAATTTAAGCCGCATCTCTATAAATCTATCTTTCTGCCTTACTACCTCTGGAGATATAGATATAAAGTCAACTCCCAGTGCATTTGCCTGTCTGCTTATCGCAAGAAACATCTCATGAAATGTATCTGCCTTTGGAAGGGTAACAGGCATGGCTTGAGGAACCTCAGGAGGCTGTGCCTTTATAACAGTATCGA
Organism: Nitrospirota bacterium; assembly: GCA_016207905.1. NCBI lineage: Bacteria > Pseudomonadati > Nitrospirota > Nitrospirota bacterium. The sequence goes on from JACQZC010000055.1 coordinate 48,809, forward strand.
GTGTAGTTACATCTTTTAGGATGCTCTCGAAGCTCTGCCTTTTAATTCCAACTGCCTTTTTAGAAGGCTCATAAAGAAACATATAAGGAACGATAAACACAACTATGGCAGTAGTTATGCCTGCGATGAGCTTTTCTCTCAGGGAAAGCCCTTTCAGCTTCTTTTTTATAGCATTCAGGTCCATTGCACCTTAACCTTTAGCTCGAATGCTACATCCTTCTGTCCTTTCTGAGAGAAGACTATCTCTGCATCCGAAAAATAAATGGATGCCTCGAGCCTCGACATAAAACTGGCAACTGCAACCTGACTCTTTGAAAGTCCATTGACCCTCATATAAAACCCTGCCTCAGAATCCCTTACATCTATGAAATTCAGCCATACCTCATCAGGTATAACTACAGACAATTCGCTCAGCACAATGTCCCATGGCGGTGTCTTGTTAATCGCACCGGCTATCTCTTTATCATCAGTAATAACTAAAGGAGGGGGTGGTGGCTTAATCTGTCTTAGAAGAGCGGATTTTCTTTCCTCTGTCTTTCTTATCTCGGATTCAAGGTTTTTAGCCTTTATTATATTAGATGCAGACAGCCCTGCCACTCCTATAACATATGCCACAACCGTAATGCCTATATAAAAGACAATACCCTTCGAAGGTCTTGGTATCTTCCCTGCTGAAAGCAGGTTCAGGGTTTCCTTCAATTAGTCCTCCTTGCCAGTCCAATAGCAACCGAAAACCTTGGGCTGATGGACCTTATAGTCTCATCAGCCATCTGAAGACCAATAAATGGGTCAGGGACACTGACCAATATGTCAAGCGCATGAGAAAAAAACCTTCCTACTGCCGGGTTTATTGCCACACCACCTGTGAGTATGACCTCGGAAAAGGTTTTCTCCTTGAAATTTGCCTGATAATAATCCATTGAGCGCAGGGTCTCTTTAAGGAACTCCTCGAGAGGCTCTTTTAGTTCTTCGTCTCCTTCCCGTAAGAGCCTTTCTGCTTCCTCTTTACCGACTGCACTGGTGGTAAGGCTCTGGATGATAAAATTTCCTCCAATATCAACGGTCCTTGTCAGTCTGAGGATTCCTGCCTTTAGTATATTAATTTCAGTTGACACAGCACCTATGTCGAGCATTATCGTATTGCCTGCTGAACTGGGTTTAAGAGCCCTTATAAGGCAAAGAGGTGAAATATCTATGGCTATCACATTTAGCCCTGCTTCCTTGAAAGGCAGTAGATAACTCTGGATGTTTTTCCTCTGTGCTCCGGCAAATATCACTGAAATGCCATCTGTAACAGCAGTTGCCACATAATCATAGACTGCCTCCTCGGTTGGATATGGGAGCTGTCTTTTGACCTCCCATTTTACAGCCTCTTTTAGCTCGGCATGAGGCATTGGCGGGAAACTCACTGCCCTTACAAAGGCAAGATTCCCTGGAAACTGAACGATTGCAGGTCTTCCTGAAACTCCAATGCCTTTTAAAAAATCCCTGAGTGTGCCAATCAGTCGTGCCTCGTCTGACATGATGTTGTGCGGTATGTCTATATATGTGGCAAGAGTAACCCTTCTGCCCTTTAGCTGAGCCACCTTTAGAGAGCCGCCTCCGAGGTCAACACCAAATATAGCAGCCCTGAAAAGCCCTCCCAATCAATACCTCTTTGCAAAATAATATGCCATGAAGAACATGAACGCAGAGACAATTAAGAGGGATATTCCAAACCCGATTCTGTAGGAAAATGTAATAGTGTCAACCTTGGCTATCATCCTCGCAGAGAGCTCATTTATTTTTTTTAGGGCAGATGGGGTGAATAAGAACATTGCGCCCAATAGAAATGCCAAAACCCCTAATGCGAAAGAGATGTTAACTATAGTCATAGTCACCTCCTTAAAGTTATTCTTTAAAATATAGACATAAATTACTCAAATGTCAAGGATTTTTTAGGCCGTAGTGCTTTATAAGCTTAAGGTCATCTTCTATTTTTCTGCCTGTAGTTGTAAGGTAATCTCCTATAAGGAGCCCATCTGCGCCTGCCATAAAGGCAAATGAATTGAACTCACCAAGGCAATGTCTTCCACCGCAGAGCCTTATTTCTTTTTGAGGAAGGAGGAATCTATAGAGGCTTATGATTTTAAGTGCCTCAAATGGAGGAATCGGCTCTACATGCTCACAGGCAGTGCCGGGTATTGGTATGAGAAAGTTTATTGGAATCGAGTCTGCATCGAGCTCCCTAAGGAGCACTGCCATTTCAACCCTGTCCTGCCAGTCCTCTCCAATGCCGAATATTCCTCCTGAGCAAAGCGAAAGCCCTGCTGACTTCACTGCCCTTATAGTCATAAGTTTCTCTTCATACGAATGGGTTTTACATATCTCAGGGAAAAACCTTCTCGAGGTCTCAAGGTTATGATGGTATCTTTCGAGTCCGGCTGACTTAAGGGTTCTGAGTTCATCCTCTTTAAGCAAACCTAATGTTGCACATGGAAGAAGGCCAATGCCTCTTACAGAGGCAATCATCAGTGCAATCTCTTTAAGCTCCGTTGGGGTTGCCCTTTTTCCACTTATTACTATGCAGAATCTTTTTGCACCCGAGGTTTTTGCTTTTCTTGCTTTTTCGATGACTACATCCTTACTTATCAGGGGATAGCTCTCGAGCTCTGTTTTTGCCTTTGCTGATTGGGCACAATAGGAGCAGTCCTCGGGGCAGGCACCTGATTTGGCATTTACGATTGAGCAAAGGTCAACACTGTCTCCCCTGAATGCCTTTGTAATCTTATTGGCATAAAGGAAAAGCTCGAATATATCTCCATCGGTCTCTGAGATGGCAATGGCTTCCTCTTTTGATAGGAAGCCTCCGGATAGGATTCTTTCAAAAAGAGCCTTTAGCATCTTCTTTCAAAAATACCTTATTGAGAATCCTCTGAACTCTGCTTGAAACTCTTCCCATTTAACGGATATATCGCTGACCTTTGAGACAGGAGGTCCCTTTTGGCATAGACTTATGGCTTTCTCTATGTCTTGTCTTTCTCCTTCAAAGACAGCCTCGACCCTTCCGTCGGGCAGGTTTCTCACCCAGCCTTTTAGCCCGAGGGAAAGGGCGGTTTCCTCTGCGAATGACCTGTAAAAGACACCTTGAACCCTGCCTGAGATTATTAGATGCGCCCTCGATAATGCCACAGTTTTAGATTATATCATAAAGTGTTTTTTTATTACCCATACACGTGCCCTGTTGCCTCATGTAAAAATCTTGATGAAATGGCGAGGGATAAACCTAAGAGGCGTAAGGAAGTGATGGCGGGGATTGTGCGAGCGATTGAATTTTACCCTCTGTCTGTTTCTTTATGATATAATTTTACAATATAAGCACCTTATCGGAAACATAGGAGGATGCATAAATGAAGAATATTACCATTGAAACTCTTTACAACAAAGTTGTCGAATTGCAACAAGATGTTGTTCAGATTAAGAAAAGTCTTCTGGAAGAACCCGGGTTGAGAACAGAGTTTATTCAAAGGATGAGAGATATTGACCTTGAAAAGTCTATAATGGTTAAAGATTTTGGAAAAAGATACGGTCTGAAATAGTGTACAGACTTGCTATTAAAGAGAGGCTGGATAAAAAATTCAAGCAACTTCAGAAAAAAGACAAGGAAATACTACGATTAATTGATAGAAAGGTGCAAGATATCCTTGTTGACCCTTGCCGTTTTAAACCTTTAAGAAAGCCGCTACAAAACAAACGGAGAGTTCATGTAGGCGGGTCATTTGTTCTGGTATACGAAGTCAACGAAAAAGAGAATTTAGTTACGCTGTTGGATTTTGACCATCATGATAATGTGTATGAAGTATAAGCGGTATATCGCTTAAAAAAGACTGTGGTTTTGATAAGTTCTGGGCCCTTGCTCTGGCTGTCCATGCGGCCGGGATCACGAGAGACAAGCCAAGAAGGAAGAAGGAAGTTACGGCGGGTATTGTATAAAGGTGAACAGCATCATGACATGGCGCCTCTGAATAAGTTCAGATACATGTGAGATAAAATAGAGGGGTTAAAATTACTAAGGAGGAACCTCTCTATGAGAATTTTTTGGCTTCAAAAAGAATTCTATTACCTCTGGAAACATGCTCCACCAAGCCTTACCCCTAAAGAGTTGGATAGGCTAAGGGCTATATCACTCTGGCAGGAAACAAACAATACAGGGCTCGTCTTAAGAACCTTCGGTATGAGCAGAGCCACACTCTATAGATGGCTTAAAAGATTCGACCCCAAAGACCTTACCTCGGTAAAGGAACAATCACGCCGCCCAAAGAATCTAAGAAAACCTGCATGGTCATACGACCTCATAACGGCAGTTAAACGGCTCAGGCAACAGTATCCCAGATGGGCTAAAGATAAAATTGCTGTTCTTCTTAGAGGAGAGGGTTTTGAGACCTCTGCCTCAACAGTGGGACGCATTATCAATCACCTTAAAAAGAGAGGGGAATTAATTGAACCGAAACGAAGAGTGGTTTCTGCAAAAAGACGCATACAAAGACCTTATGCAGTAAGGAAGCCCAATGATTACACGGTTATAGAACCGGGCGACCTCGTTCAGGTGGATACCCTTGATATACGGCCTGTACCGGATACTGCGATTAAACAGTTTACAGCAAGGGATATGGTCTCAAGATGGGATGTGATAGAGGCGAGAAGCCGCGCCACTGCTAAGACAGCAAAAGATTTTCTGGATGCGGTAGAGAAAAGAATGCCATTTCCACTAAAGGCGATTCAGGTGGACGGCGGATCTGAGTTCTTCTCGGAGTTTGAGGAAGCCTGTAAACAAAAAGGCATCAGACTCTTCGTCCTGCCCCCTAAAAGCCCAAAGCTCAACGGCCATGTGGAACGCTCAAACAGAACCCATACCGAAGAGTTTTATGAGGTCTATAACTGCTCATGGGTCGTCCCGGAACTGAATAAAGAACTCCTGCAATGGGAACATACCTATAACTGCATCAGACCCCATAAATCACTCGGCCTCAAAACCCCCTTGCAATTCTTACAAGACCATGGCATTATCCATGACTATAAACCTCTCTTGGAGTCTCATATGTCCTGAACCCATACACTTGCTTTTTTTTGTCTAAAGTTGTTTAATAATCAGGATTATCTTATAATTTGAGTATGGAAAAGAGAGTCAGAAAAGAGCTAAGCGAAGAGCAGAGACGGGGCATGCCGCTTTATCCTATAGGCGTGGTGGCAGAGCTTATGGGCACAACGGACCAGACACTAAGGCTTTATGAAAGATATGGTCTTATCAAGCCTGCAAGGAGAAACAAAAACAGGTTTTATTCTGAAAACGACATCAAGTGGCTTAAGTGCATAAGGGAGCTTATCCATGACAAAAAGATAAGCATAGAAGGTATAAAAAAACTTCTCGATTATGCACCCTGCTGGGAGATAACCCAGTGCTCAGAGGAAAGAAAGTCTGCCTGCTCTGCTTTCATAGACAAGACAAAGCCTTGCTGGGAACTGAACAGGATGATATGTCACAGAAACTCAGGCAAGATATGCGAGGACTGTGTGGTTTACCTCTCGCAGAAGATGAAAAAGCAATAAGAAAGAAATCCTTTTTATCTCTAAAGCAGTTTTCTTAATTCTGTCTCGACAAGGTCTTTTATCTTTTTAAGGGAAGCCTCATCTACTGCTTCAAATCTCATAACAAGTGCAGGCTGGGTATTCGATGCCCTGATTAATCCCCATCCATTGGGGAAATTCACCCTCACACCGTCTATGTCGATAACAGGATAATCCTCGAATGCCTTTTTGACCTTCTCCACAATAGCGAATTTAATCTCATCCGGGCAGTCAAACCTAATCTCTGGTGTCGAGACCATAGGGGAGACGCCTTCGAGGAGTTTTCTCACCGAATAAGGCTTTCCTTTTTTTGCAAGGATTTCCATAAGCCGAAGGCTTGCATATATGGCATCGTCATATCCTAAATACCTGTCCCTGAAGAATATATGTCCGCTCATCTCTCCGGCAAGCAATGCACCTTCCTCTTTCATCTTCTTTTTAATCAGGGAATGCCCTGTCTTCCACATGATGGGTATGCCACCATGGTTTTTTATATCGTCATAAAGGGTTTGTGAGCATTTTACCTCTCCGATTATTGCGGCATTAGGGTTTTCTTTCAGGATGTCCCTCGAAAATATAACCATTAATTTATCTCCCCAGACAACATCTCCCTTTTCGTCCACAACCCCAATCCTGTCTGAGTCTCCATCATAGCCTATTCCGAGATTGGCATTTTGCTTTGTAACGGTCTCGATAAGCTTCTTTATATTTTCGAGGACAACAGGGTCGGGGTGGTGGTTTGGAAAATTCCCATCGGGCTCCGAGTAAAGCTCTATGACCTCTGCACCCAATCTCCGCATAAGCTCTGGAGCTACGAGCCCGGCTGTGCCGTTACCAGAATCGAGGACTACCTTTATGCCCTTAAAAGGATTTGTGTTAGGGAAACCCTTTGCCACATAATCCATATACGCAGGGATTATCTCGTATGTTTCGACCCCACCTTTACCCTTTATGGCTTTGCCTGACTCTATAAGCTTTCTTATGTCCTGTATCTTATCTCCATAGAGGGTTTCTTTTTCCACAGAGAGCTTTAAGCCATTGAATTCAGGAGGATTGTGAGAGCCTGTTACCATAATGCCACCATCCACATTTAGATGGAAAAGCGAGAAGTACTGCAGTGGCGTTGGGCACATCCCAATGTCTATAACGCTGACTCCGCTTTCAATCAGCCCCTTTTGTAGAGCAGAGGATATCCGAGGCGAGCTGACCCTTACATCCATTGCAATGCTTATCTTTAAGGTTTCTTTTTTCAGATTTTCCCTTAGATAGAAGGCAAAACCTCTGGCAATCGATAAAACCCCCTCCTCTGTGAGGTCCTTGCCCCACACGCCCCTTATGTCATACTGACGGAATATTCTTGGGTTTATCATTGAGCCTTTTTTTGTCTTTTCTCAATCAGGCTTATTTCGCCAATAAGACTCTGAGGATTAAACTCAGGGTCTAAAAGATATGCCTCATTGAAATAAGAGGCGGCTTCTTTGTCGTTGTCGAGCTTATAGCTTGCATATCCAAGGAGATAGTATGCCTTTGCAGAAGGAGACTCCAAAACATACTCTTTCATCAGCTTCACTGCTTCGGTGAAGTCTTTCTTGGCATATGCCTTTAATGCCATTTCATATGTGGTTTGCTCGGCAAATGACAAAGACACCATCAGGATAAGCGAAATCATAAAACACAGGATAAATCTCATATAACACCTCCTTTCGATTTTACCATGACCTTTCATGCTCAGGGACTCTTAGCTTGAGATGAAGGCACATTTGCAAGCGAGGATGAGTTTTCTGATTCAGGAACATTTGTAACAGAGTCATCCTTAAAGAACTCTATTTGGCTTTCCTCGCCAGGGGCATTAACTATCTGACCCGTATTTATGTCTACGAAACGGCTTACAATGCCATCGGGCATCTCGAAATCCCTTATCTCATAATCTCCTGTTACGGAGCGCATAAATCTCAACCACACAGGCAGGGCGGCTCTTGCGCCTGTTTCCTTGTTTCCAATTGGCCTCATATCGTCAAAGCCTATCCACACGCCAGTAAGGATGTCAGGCGTATAGCCTAAAAACCATGCATCTCTGAAGTCGTTCGTTGTGCCTGTTTTTCCTGCAACAGGTCTTCCAAGTGCCTTTGCACCAACGCCTGTTCCATAGTTTACAACATCTTTCAGCATAGATGTTATAAGAAACGCAGTCTGAGGGCTCAGTGCTTCGGTGCCATTTGGCTCTGTGCTTTCAATGACTCTTCCCTGAAGGTCTGTAATATATTTTATGGCAATCGGGTTCATTTTCATGCCTGAGTTTGCAAATGTGCTATATGCGGATGTAAGCTCAAGCGGTGATATGCTTAAAGAGCCGAGAGCAAGGGTCAGGTCCTTTGGCAGGTCACTGTCTTTGATGCCGAGGTCTCTTGAAAAATTCAATATCTTACCCAGCCCTATCGCCTCTGCAAGTTTGATGGTTACTACATTTCTTGAATAGGCAAGTGCCTCCCTCAGGGTTATACTGCCGTAGAATTCTCCATCGTAGTTCTTTGGGTTCCATTCCTTTGAACCGCTTTTATAGGTGAGCTCCTCATCCATGATAAAGGATGCAGGCGTATAACCGTTCTCTAATGCAACCGAATATACGATGGGCTTAAATGCAGAGCCCACCTGACGCTTTCCATACACTGCCCTATTGAATTCGGCTTTTGTGTAGCAACTGCCTCCTACAAGTGCCTTTATATAGCCTGTATGCGGGTCAATAGAAACGACTGCGCCCTGAACCTCGGGCTCTTGCTCTAACATGAGCTTCACTATATTGGCTTTTGCCGACTTAACTTTTACCATGACAACATCCCCGGGCTTGAGGATTTTTGTCAGGTCAAAGTTTTGGATTGTCTTTTTTTTGCCGTCGATAAGGGTGTTGCTTGCCCATAGGGCATCTGTCAGAGATAGCATTCCTGAGGAAAATGCCATATCAACCACTGCCTCGTTTTTATTGACGCTAACTACAATGCCTTCTAAGATGGAGCCCACCTGTGGCTCATCTGTCTTAAAGCCAGAAGAGGTGTTTTCCTTAGATGTCGTGTTGGCTCCAAATATCTTGACCATAAGCTTATTAATACCCTGCTTTTTTATTTGAGGTTCGTTATTTTTTGGGACTATGTCTCTATGCTCTACGACTCCGCGCCAGCCTCTTCTTTTGTCAATGTCCCTTAAGCCTTCCTCAAGTGCTATCTGAGCCTCGATCTGTGCTTTTCTGTCAAGTGTCGTGTAAATCCGCATACCGCTTTTATAGATTGCATTTGCATCGTATTTAGCCTCGATGAGTTTTTTTATGTAGTCCACAAAATAATTATAAGCAGACTCGCTGTTAGTTTTTTCGCTGAGTCTGACAGGTATTTTCTCTGAGGTCTCACGCTCCCCTCTTGTGATATAACCCTCTTCTTCCATTCTCGAAATAACATATAACTGTCTTTCTCTTGCCCTTGTGCGGTTGTTAAATGGAGAATAATTCGATGGTGCCTTCAGAATGCCGACAATGAGTGCGGCCTCAGGCAGGGTTATATCCCTTACCGACTTTCCGAAATACACCCTCGATGCCATCTCTGCCCCATAGGCTCCGTGTCCAAAATATGCCCTATTCAGATAAAGCTCTAATATCTCCTCCTTTGAAAGGGTGCTTTCTATTTTTACGGCAAGGGCAACCTCTCTCAACTTTCTTCTAATGGTCTTCTCTGGTGTCAGGAATGTCATTTTTGCAAGCTGTTGCGTAATCGTAGAGCCACCTTCTTTAATCTGACGGTGAAGAAGGTCTTTAAGTGCAGCCCTCAGGATTGCAAGATAATCTATGCCACTGTGCTGCCAGAAATGCGCATCCTCGACAGCCACGACTGCGTTTATCAGATGCCCAGGCATCTTTTTAATCGGCACAAAGATTCCCTTTTCGAGCTTTATCTCACCGATAAGGGTGTCGTCATCTGCATATACCTTTGTGCTTGGGATGTCCTTATACTGCTTTAGCTCCTCCACGGAAGGCACACCCCTTGCGAGTGCAAGGTAGCCTCCAATGGCAGTGCCTATCAATAGTGGGATAATGAAAAAGAAAACTATGAGCTTAAGTCTTGTCTTAACCCTCATTTATAAATTATACCTCTGATTTAAAAATACTGTCAAAGCCATAATGCAATCTCTTCCCTCAACCTTTGCATAAAATTTCTGTAATGCGTGCCTTCCCAGTAAACCCTCTGGCAGGAGGTGCATCTTAAAAAAGAGTCATGGTTTCTGTAGATGTATTCGGGAACAGAGTCCGAAACAGCCTCTTTTTTTTCGCTCATAAGGGTCCCGTTACAGTTAGCACATCGTCTTTTATCAGGCATCTTTAGCCTTAGTCCCTTTATCACTTCAGTAAGCTGATGAAAGACATCGTCTGAGCTTACGAAAAAGCAATCTCCGACCTTTCTATTCAGGAAATGTGTATCTCTCGTGAGTATGATTCTTTGCTCCTCCATTGCAATCTTAAGGAGCACACTGTCTGTAATATCGGGATGGTAGATTGTATCGAAGCCCATGAGCCTGAGCCATCTTGCGAGCCTGCCAAGCATCGAATCGGCAATGAATCTCTGCATATTAAAAAAACATGGCAGTCCGCGTGAGGCTCCACGGACTGCCGGATTTTATTTTTACTCCTCTATGGATTCCCCTTCAGAGGGTTGTTTCTTTTCGAACAAGCCTGCAAAGAGCTCAGGCAGTTCCCTTTTTACGAATGTGTTTCTGTATCTCTGCATCCCTGTTCCAGCAGGGACAACCCTGCCCATTATCACATTCTCCTTAAGGCCCTTGAGCTCATCGACTGCACCGCTTATTGCGGCCTCTGTAAGGACCCTCGTTGTCTCCTGAAACGATGCGGCTGATATAACGGACTCTGTTGTAAGGGATGCCTTTGTAATACCCAGAAGCAGGGGCTTGCCATGTGCAGGTTTTCCGCCTTTCTTTTTCACCTCTTCGTTGTGCTTGTAAAAGACTGCCCTGTCCACATGCTCTCCAATAAGGAAATCCGTATCTCCGGAGTCCTCGATTCTGACCCGTTTCATCATCTGTCTAACGATTATCTCTATGTGTTTGTCGTTTATGGAGACACCCTGAAGTCTGTAGACCTTCTGAACCTCATCCACGAGGTATCTCTGAAGCTCTTTTGGTCCAAGGATGTCCAGAACGCTGTGGGGGTTGACCGAGCCATCCATGAGTGGCTCTCCTGCCTTTACCCAGTCTCCCTCATGAACGCTGACATGCTTGCCCTTTGGAATGAGATACTCTTTCTGGTCCGTTCCTCCTTTGACAACTACAACCCTCATGCCCTTATGAGCACCCTTGAACTCCACCATGCCATCTATTTCTGCAACTATTGCCTGCTCCTTGGGTCTTCTTGCCTCAAAGAGCTCGGCAACTCTCGGAAGACCTCCTGTTATGTCCTTTGTCTTTGTTGTCTCACGCGGTATCTTTGCGATGGCATCTCCTGGATGTACGATGTCGCCTTTTTCAACTAGCACATGTGCCCCTGAAGGAAGAAGATACCTTGCAAGATTGGCTGTTCCCGGTATCTTGAGTGTTGCCTTTCCATGTTCGTCCTTAATAGAGACCCTCGGCCTCATATTGGCAGGATAATCTATAATCACCCTGTGGGAAAGTCCAGTGATTTCGTCAACCTCTTCTTTAATGCTTACCCCGGACACTATGTCTCCGTGGGCAATCTTTCCGCCAACCTCTGTTAATATAGGAGTGGAATAAGGATCCCATTCCACAAGCTTCTGGCCTCCTACCACCTTACTGCCATTTTCAACCCTGAGCTTCGCTCCATAGACAACAGAGTATTTCTCCTTTTCCCTTCCCTTTGAATCGACAACCGCAATCATTCCGTTTCTGTTCATTACGACATGAACGCCCTCGCGGTTTTTAACGGTGTTTATGTTTTGGAACTTAACGGTGCCCGGGTTTTTTGCCTCGAGCACGGTCTGCTCGACAACCTTCGATGCGGCACCTCCAATATGGAAGGTCCTCATTGTAAGCTGTGTTCCGGGCTCTCCGATGGACTGTGCGGCTATTATCCCAACTGCCTCGCCCAACTCCACAAGCTCTCCTCTCGCAAGGTCCCTTCCATAGCACTTTGCACATATGCCGTATTCTGACTGGCATGTGAGGACAGATCTTATCTTGACCCTGTCGATTCCTGCCTCGACTATCTTATGGGTTAACTCGTCATCTATCTCATCGGTTCTCTTTACAATCAGTTCCTTAGTAAGGGGGTCTTTTATGTCTTCCACCGAGAACCTGCCCAACAGTCTTTCTTCAAGCGGCTGTATTATCTCACCGCCCTCCACAAGGGAAGTGACTGTTATGCCTGCATTTGTCTTACAGTCATCCTCTGTGACAATGACATCCTGAGAGACATCCACGAGCCTTCTTGTAAGATAGCCTGAGTTTGCAGTCTTAAGGGCAGTGTCTGCAAGACCTTTTCTTGCTCCGTGTGTCGAGATAAAGTACTGAAGTGGAGAAAGCCCCTCTCTGAAGTTTGCAGTGATTGGTGTCTCTATTATTTCGCCAGTTGGCTTTGCCATCAGACCCCTCATGCCTGCAAGCTGTCTTATCTGGGCAGTGGAGCCCCTTGCGCCTGAGTCAGCCATCATGAAGATGCTATTGAAAGAGCGCTTTTCCTTCAATTCCTCCTCGGTAAACTTTTTTCCGTCCTCAGCCCCAAGCTCTTTCAGCATCTCATCTGCTACCTTTTCGGTTACATTTGCCCATATGTCAATGACCTTATTGTACCTTTCGCCCTGCGTTATAAGGCCATCTGCATACTGCTTCTGTATCTCTAAGACCTCCTGCTCTGCATCATGAATCAATTGGGCTTTTTTTGCAGGGATATGCATATCTGACATGCATATGGATAGTCCTGATTTCGTTGCATACTCAAAGCCTAATTTCTCGAGGCTGTCTAAGAATACGACTGTTTGTCTTTTTCCGGCATACTTAAAAGAGTAATCTATTACCTTTGCCAGCTCTTTCTTGTTCAGGTCTTTGTTTATAAGCGAATACGGGATACCTGTGGGAATGATTTCGCTGAAGAGAACCCTTCCACAGGTTGTATCTACAAGCTTTTTGCCGCCATCTCCACTGTCCATCCTCACCTTTATACCTGCATGCTCGCTCAAGGCGTCTGCATCGTATGCAATTCTGACATCAGAGGGACTGGCAAATATCTTGCCTTCTCCTTTGGCATTGTTTTTCTTCTTTGTTAGATAATATATTCCTAAGACCATGTCCTGAGTCGGCGTTACAATAGGTCTTCCGTTTGCAGGCGAAAGGAGGTTATTAACCGACATCATAAGGACCCTTGCCTCTACCTGTGCTTCTACCGAAAGCGGAATATGAACTGCCATCTGGTCTCCGTCAAAGTCCGCATTGAATGCAGTGCACACGAGAGGGTGGAGTTTTATTGCCTTGCCTTCCACAAGCACAGGGTCAAATGCCTGAATACCTAACCTGTGAAGGGTTGGTGCACGGTTAAGAAGCACTGCATGCTCTGCTATAACCTCATCGAGGGCATCCCATACCTCGGGCATTTCCTTCTCAACGAGTTTCTTTGCCATCTTTATTGTTGTGGCAAGACCCTTTTCTTCGAGCTTATTGAATATAAATGGCTTGAACAGCTCCAATGCCATCCTCTTTGGAAGCCCGCACTGATGGAGCTTTAGCTCAGGTCCTACGACTACAACTGTCCTGCCGGAGTAATCCACTCTTTTTCCGAGGAGGTTCTGCCTGAACCTACCCTGCTTTCCCTTTATCATGTCAGAGAGAGACTTTAAAGGCCTTTTAGTGGTTGCCTTTAGAACCTTACTTCTTCTTCCATTGTCAAAAAGGGCATCCACCGATTCCTGAAGCATTCTCTTTTCGTTCTTGATAATGACAGATGGCGCCTTAAGCTCCATCAGTCTCTTAAGCCTGTTATTTCTGTTAATGACTCTTCTGTAAAGGTCATTGAGGTCCGATGTTGCAAACCTTCCTCCTTCGAGAGGTAAAAGCGGTCTCAGGTCAGGAGGCAAAACAGGTATGACATCTAAAATCATCCATTCGGGCTTATTTCCAGAATTCCTGAATGCCTCAACCACCTTAAGTCTTTTGGTGAGCTTCTTTTTGACTCCAATGGACTGGGATTCTTTTATAGAAGCCTTTAGATGTTTAGACAGGACATCGAGGTTCACTGATCTTAAAAGCTCCCTTACTGCCTCAGCTCCCATTCCTGCCTTAAACCTACTGCCATACTCTGAAACAGCCTTTCTAAATTCCTCCTCTGTCAGAAGCTCCTTTGTCTTAATAGGTGTATCCCCTCCGTCTATGACCACATAGTCCTCGAAATAAAGGACCCTTTCGAGGTGCCTCATCGACATATCGAGCAGTGTTCCTATTCTCGATGGAACTCCCTTCAGAAACCAGATATGTGCCACAGGGGTTGCAAGCTCTATATGTCCTAATCTTTCCCTTCTGACCCTCGACTGAATAACCTCAACCCCGCATTTATCGCAGACAACCCCTCTGTGCTTCATGCGTTTGTATTTTCCGCATATGCACTCCCAGTCTTTTACCGGACCGAATATCTTTGCACAGAAAAGTCCATCCCTTTCTGGCTTGAATGTCCTGTAATTAATAGTCTCGGGCTTTTTAATCTCTCCGTATGACCATTCCCTTATCTTTTCAGGAGATGCCAGTTTTATCCTGATGGCATCAAAGTCAGTTGGGGTCTTTGTCCCCTGAAAAACAGTATATTCTTCTTTCAAACCTGCCCCCCTTTTTGCTTTTTTTCCAAAATTTCGACATCTAATGCAAGACTCTGGAGTTCTTTTATTAAGACATGGAAGGACTCTGGAACTCCGGGCTCTACTGTTGGCTCTCCTTTTACGATTGCCTCATAGATGTGTGCCCTTCCTGCGACATCATCGCTTTTTACGGTGAGGAACTCCTGAAGTGTGTGTGCGGCTCCATATGCCTCTAATGCCCAGACCTCCATCTCTCCGAGCCTCTGTCCTCCAAACTGAGCCTTTCCTCCCAATGGCTGTTGAGTTACCAGAGAGTAAGGTCCAATGCTTCGGGCATGAATCTTGTCGTCTACGAGGTGATGAAGCTTCATCATGTACATATAGCCCACTGTAACAGGCTTCTGAAAGGATTGTCCTGTTTTTCCGTCATAAAGGGTAATCTGTCCTGTCTGAGGCAATCCTGCACGCTTAAGGTAATCCTTTATCTCGGATTCCTTTGCCCCTTCAAACACAGGTGTTGCAATGTGAGTGCCCAATGCCTTTGCGGCCCATCCTAAGTGTGCTTCGAGTATTTGACCAACATTCATTCTCGATGGCACTCCAAGGGGGTTAAGCACAATGTCAACCGTAGTTCCATCTGGCAGATAAGGCATGTCTTCTTCTGGCAGGACAACCGAGACGACTCCCTTGTTTCCATGTCTTCCAGCCATTTTATCGCCTACCTGAAGCTTCCTCTTCATTGCCACATAGACCTTTACAATCTTGATGACCCCAGGAGGAAGCTCGTCTCCTCTTTTAAGGTTGCTGATTTTATCGTCATATCTTCTCTCGAGGTATCGTATATACTGGTTTGCCTCGCTGTTTATCGAGAGGAGCTTTTCCCTTAAATCCTCATCCTCTACCTTTATCTTGAGGAGGTTTCCATCTTTAATCTTTTCTATGTGCTTTTCCGTGAGAACAGCTCCTTTTTTGCATATAAGCTCTTTGGTTTTAGACTCCCTTATCTCCTCCGAGACCTTTGCTCCGAGGAGGGCATCCCTTAGTTTTTTGAATTTATCCTCTGTTATAATCCTAACCTCTTCTTCGAGGTCGCGCTGAAGCCTGAGTATGTCTTCACCCTCTATACTCTTAGCCCTTTCGTCTTTCTGGATGCCTTTTCTGGAAAACACACGGGTATCGATAATAATCCCTTCTATTCCAGGCGGAACATATAGACAGCTTTCCTTTGCCTCTTCGGCCTTCTCGCCGAATATCGCTCTCAGGAGTTTCTCCTCTGGAGTAAGCTGGGTCTCTCCTTTTGGCGTGACCTTGCCAACCAGAATATCTCCCGGCTTGACCTCTGTGCCAATCCTTATGATACCGCTTTCATCGAGGTTCATAAGTGCCTCTTCTCCAACATTGGGGACATCTCTGGTTATCTCCTCAGGACCAAGTTTTGTCTCCCTTGCCTCGATATCGAACTCCTCGATATGAACAGAGGTGAATACATCCTCCTTGACGAGTCTTTCGCTTATAAGGATTGCATCCTCGAAGTTATATCCGCCCCATGGCATGAATGCCACAAGGACATTTTTTCCTAAGGCAAGCTCTCCCATGTCCGTTGAGGAGCCGTCTGCGAGGGTATCTCCTTTTTTGACCTTATCTCCAACATTGACGATTGGCTTCTGATTTATATTTGTAGCCTGATTAGACCTCTGGTATTTCATGAGGCTATATATATCGACTCCTCCATCCTTTGCAGAGACAACTATCCTTGTGGAATCTACCGACTCTACAACCCCTGGCCTCTTTGCAGAAATAGTTGCCCCTGAATCTTTCGCAACCACATATTCCATACCTGTGCCAACATAAGGCGCCTCGGCAGTAAGCAAAGGCACTGCCTGCCTCTGCATATTTGAGCCCATGAGTGCTCTGTTTGCATCATCGTTTTCAAGGAATGGTATGAGGGCGGCCGAAACTCCGACAATCTGTTTTGGCGATACATCCATATATTGAATTTCCTTTGGGGTTACTATCTTAAAATCCCCTCCTATTCTTGCAGAGACCGTCTCGCCCACAAGATGCCCCTTTTTGTCCACAGGCGAGGTCGCCTCTGCAATAATGAATTTTTCGCCCTCTATTGCAGAAAGGTAATGCACCTCCTCTGTAACCCTGCCTTCAGAGACCTTTCTATATGGCACCTCTATGAACCCATACTCGTTGACCTTTCCATATGTAGCCAGAGATGTAATGAGTCCGATATTTGGACCTTCGGGTGTCTCCACAGGGCAGATTCTTCCGTAGTGGGTCGGATGCACATCTCTTACTTCAAAGCCTGCCCTTTCCCTTGTAAGGCCACCAGGGCCAAGGGCGCTTAACCGCCTTTTGTGCGTAATCTCGGAAAGCGGGTTTGTCTGGTCCATGAACTGGCTTAATTGGCTTGAGCCAAAGAACTCCTTGACTGCTGCCATTACAGGCTTTGTGTTTATCAGGTCATGTGGCATTGCCTCTTCAAGCTCGGTAAGGGTCATCTTTTCTCTTACAGCCCGCTCCATCCTTACAAGCCCGATTCTGAACTGGTTCTCGAGGATCTCCCCTACTGCCCTTACACGCCTGTTTCCAAGATGGTCTATATCGTCCACCTCTCCTTTGCCTATTCTCAGGGAAAGCAGATACCTGACTATCTCGATGATGTCTTTGTCAGTGAGGACTTTTACATCAAGTGGTGTGTCAATGCCAAGCCTCTTGTTGATCTTTAGCCTTCCTACAGGAGAAAGGTCGTATCTTTTAGGGTCAAAAAACAGCCCGTTAAAGAGTTCCTTTGCGGCTTTTATATTTGGTGGCTCTCCTGGCCTTAGTTTCTTATAAATCTCCATAAGGGCATCATTCTGAGCAGTTACCTTATCCGTAAGAAGGGTATCCCTGAGTGCAGGCAGGTAACTTACCTCATCTATGAAAATCAGCTCTAATTTATCTGCCTTTATGGTTTTTATTTGCTGAAATGCCTGCTCTGTTATTGCCTCGTTACTGCCAACTATTATCTCTCCGGTCACAGGGTCTATTATGTCTTTAAGGGTAATCCTGCCGATTATCTCCTTTTCGGTTATCGGGATGCTCGTGATGCCAGCAGTCTCCATCCTCTTAATAGAGGCCCTTGTAATCTTACTGCCTTCTTTTGAGATAAGCTCTTTTGTACGAGGCTCTACTATATTTTCTCCAGCCCTTATGCCTGCAAGGACATCTCCTACTGGTCTTCTCCAGAGTTTGCCGTCAAACCTTATCTTTTCAATCGGGTAAAAGAGCTGAAGGATATCCACATTGCTATAGCCTAATGCCTTCAGCACTATCGTGACAGGCAATTTCTTTTTTCTATCGATTCTTACATAGAGAATGTCTTTTGTATCGAACTCGAAATCCAGCCATGAGCCTCTTGCTGGTATCACCCTCGCAGAGTAAAGGAGTCTTCCACTTGTATGGGTTTTTCCTTTGCTGTGTCCAAAGAACACCCCAGAGGACCTGTGAAGCTGGCTAACGACAACCCTTTCGGTTCCATTTATTATGAATGAGCCTGTCTCTGTCATCAGGGGCATCTCTCCTATATAGACATCCTGCTCCTTTGACTCCTTAAGCCTCTTTTTATCTCCAGTGGTTTCCCAGAGGTTGAGCTTAACCTTTATCTTAAGAGGTGCCGCATAGGTTACGCCCTTCATGAGGGATTCCCTTTCGCTGAACTTTGGCTCTCCGACACTGTACTCTATGAACTCTATAGAGGCAGTCTCGTTATAGTCGCTTATAGGGAATACGCTTTTCAGCGCAGACTGAAGCCCGATGTCCTGCTTTTTTTGAGGCAGAACATCTTTTTGAAGGAATTTTTCAAATGACCTTGTCTGTATCTCTATAAGGTTTGAAACCTCAAGGGTTGGCGGAATCTTTCCGAAATTCAATCTTTCCCTTAAATTCCTTGCCATATATCTCCTTCTTTATTTTATTTCTACGACAGCTCCCTGTGCCTCAAGCTTTGCCTTTATTGCTTCTGCCTCTTCTTTTGAGACACCTGCCTTTACAGGCTTTGGTGAGCTGTCAACGAGCTCTTTAGCCTCTTTAAGTCCCAGAGAGGTTAGCTCTCTGACGACCTTTATAACCTGAATCTTTTTATCTCCAGCTGAAGATAATATGACATCGAAGCTTGTCTTTTCTTCCACCACCGGTGCGGCGGCCTGTGCAGACTGAGGCATCCCTGCCATCGAAATAGGAGCCGCGGCAGTAACGCCGTATCTGTCCTCAAACTCCTTTATGAACTTTGACATCTCAAGCACAGTCATATTGTCGATAAACTCAAAAACCTGTTCCTTTGTAATTGCCATTTTTTATATCCTCCTTAAATTCTTTATGTTGTCTTTTGTGTAGCCAATGCATTCATTGCATGAGCAAACGAACTTAGAGTGGCTGAAAGCCCTCCTGCCAATTTTCCGAGAGGTGCCTGCATAACGCCTGCAAGCATGCTCAGTAAAACCTGTTTTGAAGGCAGTTCTGCTATCTCCTTAAGGTCAATGTCTGTGTAGAGTCTGCCTTCTATAACACCTGCCGATAGTCTGAGTTTTTCGTTCTTTTTTGAAAACGAGATGACCTTTTTAACAAGCTCCACAGGGTCGTCATATCCTACTGCAATGCCAACCTGACCCTTGAGGTGCTTTTGGGCAACAGAAACAGGTGTATCCACGGATGCCTTTAGTGCAATGGTGTTTTTTATTACCTTATACAGAAGGTTACTCCCCAGATGTTTTCTCAGTTGAGCCATCTCAGCCACCGTAATGCCTGTGTAGTCTGTGAATACAACTGCCTTTGCCTTCAGAAACTTCTCCTTTAATTGAGAGGCAAGCTCTATTTTGTCCTGTCTGTTCAGCTATTTCTCCTTTCCGACGACAAACCCATACATCTGTCTCGGCAGGCATTCCCAATGCACTGGGAAGATTAAGTCCCGCTCCTTGCGGGACGCCTGCTGTCTCTGACTATGATAATAACGGACAATGCCCGTTCATTTACCTAAGAGTTTTCCTGTGTCAACCAGAATGCCGGCTCCCATCGTAGATGAAAGGGAGACCTTTTTAAGATAGGTTCCCTTACTCGTCGTCGGCTTTGCCTTTAGTATCGAATCCAAAACTGCCTTTATATTCTCCATGAGCGCATCTTTTCCAAATGAAACCTTTCCAACAGGCACATGAACGATGCCTGCTTTTTCGACCTTATACTGGACCTTTCCTGTCTTGAGGTCTTTTACGGTTTTTGCTATGTCAAAGGTTACGGTTCCTAACTTTGGGTTAGGCATAAGACCTCTTGGACCAAGGAGCTTTCCAATCTTTCCAACCGCACCCATCATGTCAGGGGTAGCCACCGTCATATCAAAGTCAAGCCATCCCTGTTTTATCTTCTCTATAAGGTCGTCTCCACCTGTATAATCAGCACCTGCCTCTTGTGCCTCTTTCTCCTTCTGACCCTTTGCAAAGACGAGCACCTTGATTTTTTTTCCTGTTCCGTGTGGCAACTGAACAGTGCCTCTAACCATCTGCTCTGACTTTTTTGGGTCAACCCCAAGGTTTACTGCCATATCGACTGTCTCGTCAAATTTTGTATAAGCAGTCTCCTTAACAAGGCTCACTGCCTCTTCGATTGTGTATCCCTTTGTCTTGTCAACCTTTTCTTTAGCGATTATGAGTTTTTTCCCCATCCTTACCTCCGTTGTCAATCTACGATATCTACACCCATGCTTCTTGCTGTGCCTTTGACTATCTCCATTGCCGATTCAATGCTGTCTGTATTGAGGTCAGGCAATTTAGTCTGCGCAATTACCCTTACCTGCTCGGCAGTCAGCTTGCCTACTTTTTCTTTATTTGGGATGCCTGAGCCCTTGACTATGCCAACTGCCTTTTTAATCAGCTCCGATGCAGGCGGGGTCTTTGTTATAAATGTGAATGACCTGTCAGAGTAGACAGTCAGAACAACAGGCACTATGGTGTCTCCCATAGACTGTGTCTGGCTGTTAAATGCCTTACAGAACTCCATGATATTTACGCCATGAGGCCCAAGTGCAGGGCCAACAGGTGGTGCTGGGTTTGCCTTTCCCGATGGTATCTGAAGCTTTACTTGTGCAATCATCTCTTTCTTTGCCATCTCTAAGCCTCCTATGCCTTTTCAACCTGAAAAAAACTAAGTTCAACAGGCGTTGGCCTGCCAAATATGCTGACCATGACCTTTAGCCTTCCGTGGTCTGCATCGACCTCTTCCACATATCCTGCGAAATTGGTGAATGGTCCATCTGTTATCCTTACCTCATCTCCGCTCATGAATCGAGTCTTTACCTGTAGCGCAGGACCTCTTTCGATCTGCTGTAGGATTAGACTGACTTCCTCCTCTGAAATAGGCACTGGTTTTGTGCCGCCAACAAAACCCGACACCTTTGGAATACTCCTGATAAGATGCCAAGTCTCGTCGTCAAGCTCCATCTCAACCAGTATGTAGCCAGGATAAAACTTCTTTTCAAGCTCCCTCTTCTTGCCCTTCTTCATGTCTATTACCTTTTCAGTAGGCACAAGA
This sequence comes from Nitrospirota bacterium, assembly GCA_016207905.1. Taxonomy (NCBI): domain Bacteria; kingdom Pseudomonadati; phylum Nitrospirota; species Nitrospirota bacterium. The sequence continues at coordinate 69,772 of JACQZC010000055.1, forward strand.
ACCCTCGCAACCCTTTCCTTCATCCCTTGCTTTTCAACCTTACTCTCTATAGATTCTCTAACCTTCTCTTCAAAGCCCGAGTAAGTATGAACCACATACCAGTTTTTTGCCATTTCTACCTCAAGACCATCCTCACAAGTTTTGAAAGCCCTATGTCAACGAGCCCGAGAAATACAGCCATTATCAACACCGTTACGATCACTACCCATGTAGAGCCAATAAGCTCGTCTTTGGATGGATAGACGACCTTTTTGACCTCTATTTTTACTTCCTTAAAAAATTCCTTTATCCTCTTAAACATGCTCCCTCTTTAACAGGCCAGGAGGGATTTGAACCCCCAACCCTCGGATTTGGAGTCCGGTGCTCTGCCGTTAGAGCTACTGGCCTTTTTCCTTTAATCATAGTCTTATGCCTTTGTCTCCTTATGCCGGGTATGCTTTCTACAGTGCCTGCAATATTTGCTCAACTCAAGCTTATCGGTAGTGTTCTTTTTGTTTTTCATCGTAGAGTAGTTTTTGTTTTTACACTCTGTGCATTGAAAAAGTATAATACTCCTCATTCTATAACCTCTGTAACGACTCCTGCGCCAACAGTTCTTCCGCCTTCCCTTATTGCAAACCTGAGCTCTTTCTCCATTGCTATGACAGAGATAAGCTCTATCACAACATTTATGTTATCCCCAGGCATAACCATCTCTACCCCATCCGGAAGCTTTACTATCCCTGTGACATCCCGGAAGCTTTACTATCCCTGTGACATCCGTTGTCCTAAAATAAAACTGAGGCCTATAGCCATTGAAAAATGGAGTATGTCTTCCGCCTTCCTCCTTTGTAAGAACATAGACCTCTGCCTTGAACTTAGTATGCGGGGTTATACTGCCTGGCTTTGCAAGAACCTGTCCCCTTTCTACCTCTTCCTTCCCTATGCCCCTTAGAAGCACCCCTATGTTGTCTCCTGCCCTTCCCTCATCGAGAAGCTTTCTGAACATCTCAACACCTGTAGCAACTGTCCTTTTCGTCTCCCCTAAGCCTACTATCTCAACCTCTTCACCTACCTTTACCAAACCCCTCTCAACCCTTCCTGTTACAACTGTCCCCCTCCCTGATATGCTGAATACATCCTCTATTGGCATCAGAAAAGGCTTATCTATCGGCCTTTCAGGAGTTGGTATATAGCTGTCTATGGCATCCATCAGCTCCATTATACAGTTGTATTCAACTGCCTTTGGGTCTGAACTCCCTGACTCCAGTGCCTTAAGAGCACTTCCCCTTATAATAGGTATCTTGTCTCCGGGAAATTGATACTTGCTCAACAGCTCCCTTACCTCAAGCTCAACGAGGTCTAATAGCTCAGGGTCATCTACCATGTCGGTTTTGTTCATGAAAACCACTATGTATGGCACACCTACCTGCCTTGCAAGTAGTATGTGCTCCCTCGTCTGTGGCATAGGACCATCTGCCGCTGAGACAACCAGCACTGCTCCATCCATCTGTGCCGCACCTGTTATCATGTTCTTTACATAGTCTGCATGCCCAGGACAGTCAACATGTGCATAATGCCTCTTGTCTGTCTCGTATTCGACATGAGCAGTGGCGATTGTTATTCCCCTTGCCTTTTCCTCAGGCGCATTGTCTATGGAGTCAAATGGCCTGAACTTGGCAAGTCCCTTAAAGCCCATAACCTTCGTCATAGCCGCAGTAAGGGTGGTTTTCCCATGGTCTACATGCCCTATCGTGCCTACATTTGCATGAGGCTTTACCCTCTCGAACTTTGCCTTAGCCATAACCTATTCCTCCT
>JACQZC010000056.1 GCA_016207905.1 Nitrospirota bacterium
ATGAGGCTTGCCATGAGATACGCTTTGGCTTCCACCCTATTGGAGTTCTTGATTTAAGAAAAGGGAAGGTCAGACCCAAAGTAAGAAAAGTGTAACCCATGTCCATAGGTTAAAATGTAACCCATGTGAATGTTGAACAGGGGGCTTGACAAATCAAAAACCATGCCGTATACTACTAACTATAGTTTTAATAGATTAAGCTTATATAACGATAGTTGGAGGTTGATATGGAGGAAGGCTCTGAAAAAGGGGTAAGGTTGATAAATATCAACTTAAATCAACTTGAAATCCTTAAAAATCAATGGGTTATGGGGATACCCCCCCTCCCTATAAACTAAAGCAAAGCAAAAAGGAGGCAACCCCTTATACACTTCCTTGTCAATCGAGCCTACAGAGGATATAATCTTTCTAATGAAGAATCAGGATGTGGCACGGATATTTAACAGTATAGCAGACCTCCTCGAGATAAAGGGAGAAAACCCATTTAGAATCAGGGCATACAGGCGTGCCAGCCAAAATATAGACGGTCTTACAAAGGATGTTTCAGAGCTTACTAAAGAGCAACTTATCGAGATACCGGGCATAGGCACTGACCTTGCAGGCAAAATAACAGAGATAGTTAAAACAGGGATACTAAAAGACTATGAGGAGCTAAAGGAAACAGTTCCCGAAGGACTTACCCTTCTCCTTACAGTGCCAGGGCTTGGGCCAAAAACAGCAAAGCTTCTATATGAGAAATTAAAGATAAAAGACATCTCAGAGCTTGAGGGTCTTGCAAGGCAACATAAACTCATCGGTCTTTCAGGGATAAAGGAAAAGACAGAGGAAAATATCCTTAGAGGCATAGAGATGCTCAAAAGGGGCAGGGACAGATACCCCCTCGGAAGAATTCTTCCTCTGACAGAAGACATAATTAGGCATCTCAGGGAAAAGGCACCTGTTGAGGATTTATGCGTTGCAGGAAGCGTAAGACGGTGGAAAGACACTGTAAAGGATATAGATATCCTTGCCACTTCTCAGGAGCCTAAAAAGGTTATGAGCATATTTGTCCATCTGCCTCATGTAAGGGACATCCTTTCTCAGGGGCAAACGAAATCCAGCGTTGTATTGGAGGAAGGCATACAGGTTGACCTAAGGGTTGTGGAGAAAACCTCATTTGGAGCCGCAATCGCCTATTTCACAGGCAGTAAGGAACATAACATTAGGCTTAGGGAGATGGCTCAAAAGGCAGGGCTCAAGATTAATGAGTATGGCGTATTCAGGGAAAAAGACGGGCATAGGATCGGTGGCGAAAAAGAAGAGGACATCTACAGGGTCTTAGGGCTTCCTTATATCCCACCTGAGCTAAGAGAGGATACAGGCGAGATAGAGGCGGCTATGGAAGGAAGGCTTCCAGAGCTTGTAGGCATTAAAGACATAAAAGGCGACCTTCATGTCCATAGCAAATGGAGTGATGGAAGCCATAGCTTTGAGGAGCTTGCAAAGACTGCAAAGGACAAAGGCTACGAGTATATCGCAATCACAGACCATTCAAAAGGACTTGCTGTTGCAAGGGGGTTAAGCGAAAAAAGGCTCTTAGATGAGATTAATGAAATAGATAGCTTGAATAAGAAACTAAGGGGAATTAAGCTCCTTAAAGGCATCGAGGTAGACATAAGAAGCGACAATACCCTCGATTTCCCTGATGAGATTCTTAAGAGGCTCGATATAGTGGTTGCATCTATCCATTCCGGGTTCAGGCAGTCAAGGGAAAAACTCACATCCCGACTCATATCTGCAATGGAAAACCCCTATGTGACTGTTATAGCCCATCCCACAGGAAGACTTATAGGGCAAAGGGATGCCTATGATGTTGATATGCCTGTCCTACTTAAGACTGCAAAGGAGACAGTCACAGCCCTTGAGATAAACGCATATCCCCTGAGACTTGACCTCAACGATACCTATGTAAAACAGGCAAAAGCCCTCTCAATTCCCATAGCCATAGGCACAGACACCCATATCCTAAGCCACTTCGATTACATGAGCTATGGTGTGTCCATTGCCAAAAGAGGGTGGCTTGAGAAAAAAGATGTCATAAACACCCTTTCTTTGAGCCAAATAACAGGTTTTTTGAAAAAAAAGAAAACCTCTCACCAAAACTCTACCTGAAAAAAAATCGTTGCCATCTCCCTTTTTTATAGGTTCAAGTTGCATAGGCTTAAGTGCTTGAATTATCTCCATTTTTATCGTTAGAGCGTTCAATCTTTTTCATTTTGTTCAAATTGCCGCCTTTTTCATCAGCCTCGATGAGCCTTGCCTTGTCCATGAGTATTGCGTAAAATCCTTGAACCTCAGCCTTTTTTCTTTTGAGATTTTTTTATTCATAAGTCGACCTCCTCATGAAAATATACACACCCAAGATAAAAAAGTCCTCTAACACATGTCTAAGACACATGTCACAAAAGCATGTCCACCTGCACTACTGCTCTTTTATTGTCCTTGACAGGGAAAAGGGGGGTGGTTAAGATAAGGGCAAGGTGCTAAAGGAAATAAAAAGACCGATAGGAGAGCTAAATTATGAAAGAGACTACACTTACAAAAGAAAATATAATCAAAAAGCTTAGAGAAAATAGGGAGATTTTAAGCAGGTATGGCGTAAAAAGAATAGGTGTGTTTGGCTCTTATGCTCGGGAAGGGCAAAAAAGGGGTAGCGATATTGACCTAATGGTGGAGTTTGACCAAGAAATGTTTGGCAAAGATTTTAAAGGGCTTTTTGATGCATACATGAAACTGTCTTCATACCTTGAAAAACTATTTAACAGAAAGGTGGAAATTCTAACTCCTGACAGCATCAGAACAATAAGGATTAAGGAAGTTGCTGAGGATATTCAAAGGAGCATAGCGTATGTCTAAGAGAGGAGATAAAGAGCTCCTTCTGGATATAAAGGAGGCAATGGAAAGAGTGAGGAATTACACAGAGGGGATAAGTTATGAGAAGTTTTTGCAGGACACAAAAACCCAAGATGCTGTGGTTCGCATATGCGGTTGAAATAGGTATTTCCAAATAGGGACGGTTGTACTATCTCACTAATCCCCTAACTTTTTTAAACCTTCTCAAAAGGCACATAAATTTATATTGTATTGGCTTCTCTGAAAAACCCTCTCAATCCCCCTTACCCCTTTAGAAAATTTCAGTGTAGAACATTATCATTTTGGCAGGACACTCCTTGTTTTTCTATTGACAGGATGTATATTTTGTGTTAAACAACTTAAAGTAGTATATCTTACGGACAGCTTTTTTACTAAAAGGATGCTTAATTTGATGGTAACAGGGTATTACCTTGAATGGCGGTAGCTTGTTTTTAAACTGGTATGCAGTATATACAAAGCCTAAGCAGGAGGCACGGGTATCGAGAAACCTCTCGATGGCTAACATAGAGGTTTTTAATCCACTACTTAAAAGGGTAAGGTTTATCAGGCAGAGGTATCAGGAGGTCATTCAGCCACTTTTTCCCTGCTACATATTTGCAAGGTTTGACTTGAGATATAGTAGTCGGCTTGTGAGGTACAGCCGTGGAGTAAAAAGTATAGTAGGCAGTCGTAATGCCCCATTGCCTGTGGCAGAGGAGATTATTCAGACGATTAAAGACAGAACAGACGCTAATGGCATGGTTTTAGTTATGCCTGAGATTAAGCCAGGAGACTTCGTGAAGATTGCAGATGGCCCATTAAGAGGGCTTAAAGGTATCTTTGAAAGGGAGATGCCAGACAGAGAGCGGGTAATGGTACTTCTTTCTACCATAGAGTATCAGGCAAGGGTTCTGATTGAGCGGGAGGCTCTGGAGGGCATAAATGCATTCTAAGCTACTCCTGATGAATATCCCTTCGGGCAGAATCCCTTCGGATTATCCTCCAATAGCAATATCGAGGGTTATAGAGGGCATAGAGCCTTCCTTGAATGTAGAGGTCTCATTTTTAAATTTAGATTATCTAAGACCGTCTTTGGATGAGATTAAAAATAAGATAGAGTCTTTCAAGCCCGATATTGTCGGCTTTAGTGCTGTGTTGACGCCTGCTTACCGCTACCTTAAAGAGCTTTCTAATTTTATTGGCAAAAATTTTCCATCCGTTATTCAGGTTCTTGGTGGAGAGATGGCTGTGATAGCCAATATAGTCCTCTTAAAGACAAAGGTTAATTTTTGTATTACAGGAGAGTCAGAGCCCTCATTCAGCAATCTGATTCTCAGGCTTAAGAAGGATAATTTTAAGCCAGAGACAAAAAACTATAGGGATATATTGGGACTTGTCTTTTTACTTGACGGTATGCCTTATTTTACCGGCACTGAGACGAACGATAGCAGGCAAAATGGACTAAGACAGTTCAACTATAAGCTGATGTCAGGTCTCTTTAGCTTAAACAATTATATACACAAGATAGACGGTCAATACTTTAGGAGTAGACTTATCAATAACAGGATAGAGGGCTTTTTAGACTTACTTCATCCTCATAACCAACACAAAAACATGGCAATGGTCTTTGCCAGCAAAGGCTGTATAAATAAATGCTCTTTCTGTCACAGGTTTTTTAAAGGCTATAGATTCATTGACCCTGTGAGCGTCATTAATTATATCGAGGCTCTTAAGATGGACCTCGATGTGGGGATGGCCCTGTTTTCGGAGGAAAACTTTGGAACAAATACAAAGGCAACCTCTCTCATTATTGAGTATCTGAGGGACAGCAGGCTTAACTGGGGTGCAGGTGCTGTCAGGGTCAGAACAGTCAATGAGAAGACGATAAGGCTGTGGAAGCAAGCAGGCTGCGTTCATATTAACTTTGGTATTGAGTCATTGTCCCAGAAAATGCTCGATGTGATGGACAAAAGGGCAACTGTGGAGGAAAACCTAAATGCCATAATGCTATGCCATAAATATGGCATATTTACCATCATAGGCTTGGTAATCGGAATGCCCGGAGAAACAGAGCAAACGATACAGGAGACCATAGATAATCTTACGGAAGTTATCCCTGATGATATAAACATACCCTTTGAGGTCTATGTCAACTATGTTCAGACTGTGCCAGGCACTCCGATATATGAGTATGCAAAAAGGCTTGGGCTCATTGGACGGTCCCTCGATGAAGAGGAAAAATACATAGAAGGACTCTCGGAGGCAGATGCAAATGAGGTAAGGCAGTATTTGAACTTCACGGATTATTTAAAGGAAGAGACTGCCTATTGGAAATACTATATCTCGATGGAGCTGATTGCCTCGTATATCAGAAAGAACGGATATTTCAATGTGCTCAGACATAAAAAAACTCGAGCCTATAGGGTAGGCTTGCTCTATGTCTTTTTTCCAAAAAGGGTGCGAAGGTTTTTATTGAAGTATCTTATGATTGCAAGGTTTTTCGGGCTCAGAAGGCTGATGTACATATGTAAAGAAAAGGCGTTCAAATTGTTTATGAAAAAGGTCCGTAATTTTGGCAATGTCAATCGTCCGATAAGGGAAATAAACAAAGAACTTACACAGCTTTTAAGGGAAGACGAGGTTGCTGTCGTGCCTCTGAGGGAAGGATAGCTCTTGCAAGACCTCATTGCCCAAAAGTATGCAGTGCTGTCCACGAAAGCAGACGATTTCCTGAATGATCTCGGAAAAGGATATATAAGGGAATTCGTCAAAAGAGGCGCAGTATTTATCGATTATGAGAAGCTATATCTTGGTTTTGGGAAAAGAAAATCCGAGCAGTTCATACGGGATAGCATCTCAAGGAACGGTATAGAGGTGCTGCTATATCAGTCTGCTCCGTATGACTTTCATTACAGTGTAGAGTTTTTCCATCGGCTGAGAGAAAAGGTTTTTACTGTAATGATGCTTGGAGATACGGAGCATTATTTCGACGCAAGGGACATTTATTACGCACAGTGTATGGATTTAATCGTTGTCTATGACTGCCTATCCCGTTATAGATTCAGGCAATATGGATTGGATGCAATATCCTTTTATAGCTCTTTCGATAAGAACAGATATTTCAAGCTGGATATTGAAAAGGACATAGATGTCTCGTTTGTCGGAGATATTTCAAATAAGGTTGCACGGAAGACATATATAGACTATATAGCTCAAAATGCAATACCTGTGGAGGTCTTTGGAAATGGCTCAAAGAATGGACAGGTAAGCATGGAAGAGATGACTAAGATATTCAACAGGACAAGGATAAACCTTAATTTTACGAGAATATCCTTGAAAAACGCCTTGAGGAAAGAGCCGAATATCAATCTCAGGTTGAGGCAGATAAAAGGAAGAGCCGCAGAGGTTGCCCTATGCGGAGGGTTTGTCCTTAGCGAGTATGCATCTGGCATAGAGGAGGTGTTCGAAATAGATAAAGAGGTAGTAGTTTTTCATTCCAACGAAGATATGTTAGATAAGATTAAATACTATCTCGAACATGAAGATGAAAGGAATGAGATAGCAGAAAATAGTTATAAAAGGGCATTGAGGGACTATGAATTAAGCACTGCTATACCGAAACTTATTAGCAGGATAGAGGATATAAGGAGGAATAAAGCCAAAGGACAATCAGAGCTATATGTGGACAATCATTTCCTTAGACACTATACAACCTTCAGAGTTGCTATGGCAGTGAAGTTTCTAAGGCTTAGGAAATGGAGTTTGCTTTTTCAAGAGGCATATATAATCTTTAGAAACAGAAGGTTGAATATCAAAAAGGCACTTGGAATCTTTCTCTTTGATTTCTTTCCTCCGCTTAAGAAGCTTTACCACTCCCTGAGGTTCTTCCAAAGAGGGGAATGATGTGATTAGAAAAAACATGCCCAAGGCTCTTCTCGTATACCCGGGGAATAAAACGATAGGGTTTACATATCCCATGGGGCTTCTTTATTTAGCCAAGTCATTAATCGGGGCAGGTATAGATGTGTCGATATTCCATACAGGGATAGATGATATAAGAAAACTTAAATTTGAAGATTACCTTTTTGTCGGAATCAGTATGCTTACCGGAAAGATAATATCGAATGGCTTACACATCGCAAGGTTGATAAAAAAATATAATGAGCGGATTCCAGTTGTTATCGGAGGTGTGCATCCATCATTACTGCCTCGGGAGTCTTTGGAGAACGAGCTTATAGATATCGTCGTTATCGGAGAAGGAGACAAAACAATCGAAGAGCTTGCTTTATGCCTGATGAACGGACAGGCTCTCTCCGGAATAAAGGGTATAGGCTATAAAGATAAAGCCAAAGGGGTAACAATCAACCAGCCCAGAGAGCTTATAGATATGGATGAGCTTGATTTCGACCTGCCATATGAGCTTTTAGGTAAGGGTTTCTTTAATGCAGGGGTGATGCCTGTGCACACATCGAGGGGCTGTCCCTACAGATGTGGATTCTGTTATAACCCGGCATTTAACAAAAGGAGATACAGGCGTAAGAGCGCAGATAGGGTTGTAGCGGAGATAGAGTATCTAAAGGACAAGTATAAGGTTAATAATTTTGGTTTTGACTTTGAAGACGAATTTTTTATAGATGCTAAAAGGGCTTACGAGATATTCCAGTCCATTATCAGGAAGGGTTTAAAGATACGATGGACTGCGTTTTGCAGATTTAATACCTTTGATAATGCCTTTAACAGGTTCGGCAGTGATTTTGTGGATGTGCTGAAAAGGTCGGGATGTCATTATCTCAGCTTCGGAGCAGAGTCAGGCTCTCAAAGACTGCTGGATGAGGTTATTCAGAAAGACATTGAAGTGGAGCAGATATTCAGGACTGTTCAGAGACTTAAGACCGCAGGTATACCGCACAGGGTAAGCTTTATGTGTTGCTTTCCTACGGAGACGGATGCAGATTTAAATGCCACCTTTACTCTCATAAACCGAATATCTCATAACAACCCGTTGATAGTGCTTGGACTTTTTAAGCTCGTTCCACTTCCAGGAACCCGAATATACGATTTACTGAAAAATCAGTATGACTATAAAACGCCATCTTCCTTAGAAGGATGGGGGAATTATGAGATTCCAAGCACTTCGTTTAAAGATGTAACATGGCTCTCAAGAGGATATACAAAGAAGTGCTATAACATATCTTTATCTGCCAATTACCCGTTCTATAAGGATTTTAAATCTTATAGGGCATATAAAAAATTCGTTTATGGCATAGACTCCACATATGGGACCAGCTATCCTGACTATATCATGGCAAGGCTCCAAAGGTGGCGATATAAAAAAGGGTTTTTTAGATTTATGGTAGAGCCTGTTGTTTTTAATAGGTACATAAAAATCAGGATGTTTCTCATAAATTACCTTCTTAAACGCTATCTACCTGAAAGGGTATATAAAACATTGAAGAAATGGTTTGGGAAGAACATTGGGGCAAACCCATGTCATTAGATATTAAAAGGGACTCAAAACTCAAATCAGGCATCAATCTCGTGGTGGTTCAGCTTTCGATGTTTCTGATACCGCTTCTGGCAACCCCATATATAATACTCAAGGTCGGCATCGGAAACTATGGCGCATTTATATTCTTTCAGTCCGTAATGGGCTTGCTCTCCGTTATAGGCAGTTATGGGTTCGTCCAGACAGGTGTCAGGGACATAGCTAATGCAAGGACATTGAAGAGGCTCAATTACGAGTACTCGCAAATCTTTTATTCCAAGCTCCTTGCCCTGCTCGTGTCGGTTTTTATTGCATCTATTCTGTTTTGGTTTGATAGATTCAGCAGTGAAAAACAGCTCTATACATACTCATTCTTATTTCTTTTAATGAATTTTCTGGATATATCCTTTGTATATCAGGGAATAGAGAAGCTTAAGGATTATGTCATTGCAAATTTAGTTGGTAATGTGTTTTACCTTATGTCCTTGTTCGTTTTCCTTGGAGATAAGGCAGACTATGTATATCTTCCGCTTATATTTTCTGTGCCGAGGATTAGCTCCTTAGTGTTTTCCATATTTGCCCTTTATGTCAGGTTTGGGATTGTGCCTGTGTTTTTCAGCATAAAAGGGATAATGAAAAAGCTGAGAAAGGGGCTTGACTGCTTCCTAATGAATGTATTTGCGATTATTTATACGAGGGCACATGTTGTGCTTTTAGGAGTGATTACAGGTAATACCTATGTCGGGTATTATTCCATAGCAGACCAGCTTGTCTTTGCATACTCAAACATACAGGGAAAGGTGTCAACCGTGTATCAGCCCCAGATAGCATATGCCTTTAAGAATAATCTTGAGGAGGGCATCTCCAAGGCAAAGGAGAATATACTTGCAATCTCTTCGATAGCCATTGCAGGTTTTATATTTACACAGTTTTTTGCATTTGACCTGCTTTATGCATTGTTTGGGGATATTGCAATGTACTCGGAGATTCCGCTCAGGGTATTGTCGCTGAATTTTATATCGATGCAATTGAACTTTATCTTAGGAATACAGATACTGCTTTCTCTTCATAAAGACAGGGAACTGCTTCTGCCTTCCATATGTGCCGCAGTCTTAAACCTTTCCATTGGAAGTGTCTTGATATATTACTTTAAGCATATCGGTGCCGCAATCTCAATCTCATCCATAGAGGTCCTGATATTTATGTATTTTTATATAAAAGTGAGAAGCTTTAATATTGAGGTCTTCGGTAAGGGTTTGCTTGAGAAACTGCTTGGCTACGCATTGGGGCTTGTTCTTACCGCAGGTCTTTTGAGGCTTTTGTATTTATCCATATCCGCAGGCATCTTTATAAAACTACCACTTGTCATGACACTGTATGTTTTAGTTGTCTTAATGAGTCTGAGACTTTCAAACATCGTGGACTTTAAAAATAAAGAAGTAATCGTATCGAATTGACTGAAGTGGATATTGACCTCAGGACAGCTTGCATCTTATGTCTGAATGTTCATAAAAAGGACAAGACCACAATGAACGATTTTGCCGATTTCAACTCCAGCGAGATAGCGAAGAATTTTAAAGGGGGAGATGTATTTTATTTTTCGGATGCGATAAGTGCAAATGGGATAAGACATACGGAAGCCATGATTAAAAAGATAATAAAGGATAAAAATATCTCGGTTGTCTTTTTTGCGCCCAATGGGGATAGCTACGAGCTTTCCATAGAGTTTTTCAGTGGCTTAAGGGAGATGGGTGTCAAAAATGTGCTTTGGGTTTTAGATGACGAGATGATTTTCGATGTCCTGACAAAATACTATGCACAGGTGTTCGATGCCGCTATAACCTGCGATTATTATGCGACATTTGCCTATCGGAAATTAGGCATCCCTTCGCTTTATTATTTCTCCAGCTACTCAAAAAATGACTTTCCATCCTTGAACAATCGTTTCAAGGATATAGATGTGAGTTTCGTGGGAGACTGCACAAAGGCAAATAGGCTGGAATATATAAACCATTTAAGGAAAAACGGGATAGGTATAAGTGTCTTTGGAGAAGGCAGTGAGAATGGATTTATAAGGAAAGACGACCTATCTCTAATATTGTCCCGAAGCAAGATAAATCTGAATTTTACAAGGCTTAATACTCCTACGGCATCTGCATGGTTTCTTAGGGACAACACCCTGACCGCTGTTATGAGGCAAAACAAGGGAAGGCCTATGGAGATAGCAATGGCAGGGTCTTTTTGTCTGAGCGAGTATTCATCCTCTTTACCTGTTACATTCGAGATAGGCAAAGAGATGGATGTTTTTTACGACAAAGAAGACCTGCTTGCAAAGGTGGGGTATTATCTCGAAAATGAAGACATACGCAACCAGATGGCGGGCAACGCACATAGAAAGGCTGTAACGCTCTATGATGTAGATGTATTCATGCCCGAACTACTAAAAGAGCTATGTAATGTCCTGAACAGTCAGAGCTATGTCCAAATGGACTTGACGATATATAAGGACACTGTATTTAAAAAGAATCATATCACGAGGCTGACCATCCTGATGTTTTATCAGTTTTTAAAGCTTAGATTTAAGCCTGCCCTTGAGACATTTACGAATCTTTTTCAGTATGGACTCAGTGTTTTCTTTGTCTCTTTTTTAAGGGGGATAAGGATAGCGTTTTTGAAGGTGAGCTCTAAATTCAGTCGGGGTATAAAATAAAGACCAGTTTTAGAATGAAGATTTTAGTTACAGGAGGTGCGGGATATATAGGAAGCAATGTTGTAAAGGTGCTTGGTGAAATGGGGCATGAGATTGTTGTTTACGATAACCTTTCCACAGGGCATGAATGGGCGGTTTTGTATGGAAAGCTGATTAAAGGCGACCTGAAGGATAAGACACTCCTCGATGCTGTAATTGAGGCATTTAGACCTCAGGTTGTGATGCATTTTGCGGCATCCATAGATGTCAAGGAATCTGTCAAAGCACCCCTAAAGTATTACAGGAACAATGCTGTAAATACACTTAATCTCTTAGAGGTTGTAGTTGAAAACAATATCAAGAATTTTGTTTTCTCTTCTTCTGCGGCTGTCTATGGCATACCAGAAACAATACCCGTAAGCGAAGGTGCTATTGTTAATCCTATAAGTCCATATGGCAGGTCAAAGGTTTTAGTAGAAGGGATGCTCAGGGATTTATCTCAGGCATCGGAGTTCAATTATGTTTCTCTCAGATATTTCAATGTTGCAGGCGCAGAGCCCGAATTGAGAATTGGTCAGGCATATAAAGAGCCCACGCATCTTATTACAAAGACACTGAAGACAGCAAATGGGCAGTACGATAAGCTATTAATATTTGGCTCTGACTACCCTACCCCTGATGGAACATGCATAAGAGACTACATCCATGTCTCAGACCTTGCTCAAGCACATATTTTATCTTTGTCGTATCTTTCAGAAGGTGGCAAAAGCAGGGTGTTTAACTGTGGATATGGCTATGGTTATTCTGTAAAAGAGGTCATCTCTACTGTAAGGGCAGTAACAGGCAGGGATTTCATGGTTCAGGAATCCCAGAGAAGGCACGGAGACCCACCTTCTTTAGTGGCTGACTGTATGAGACTAAAGAGGGAGCTAAACTGGTGCCCTCTCTTCGATGACCTCGAATATATAATCGAGACTGCATGGGGATGGGAGCTAAAGATATCTTCTCTAATCAGACAGGAGATATAACATCAAAAAGCTACTTCTTATAAACGATTTCAGGGAAGGTGGCGGTGCAGAGCAGGTCTTTCTTCAGACCGAAAGGCTATTAAGAGATAGATATATAGTTAAGACCTTTATTGGAAGTCAGAGGCATGCAAAGGCAAGGAATCTGATTACTCATGTGATTTCATCTAATGGCAGAAGTAGCTCTCTATCTCGTATCTATTCTATTAAAACCCGGCGGAGGCTCTCAACCGTTCTTCTTGAGTTTATGCCTGATATAATACACATACATAATTATTATAACTGTCTTTCGCCGAGTGTTCTAAGTTCAATCAGGTCTTATAGGAGACAAAATGGTAAACCCATAAAGGTTGTCTTCACTGCCCATGATTTCCACCTCCTATGTCCATTCAGCCTGTTTGTGCATTACGGCATTTTCTCAAATAGGTGTTTGAGGCTTGATGGTGCACCAAATATATTTCAGGTGCTTTTTTATAAATGGGATGTGAGGGGTTTTCCATTCAGTCTCGCAAAAAAACTTCAGTGGCTCTATGCATATGCGGTCAATGACCTTGACAGGGAGATAGACCACATCATATCACCAAGTGAGTTTATGGAAGGGCTTTTAAGGGAGAGGTATTCATGGTTAATCCCTGTGTCTGTCATAAGAAATTCCTTTATTGGCATGGATGCCATTGATTCATTAAAACGCTCGAGAGATAGAAATGATAAAACCCTAAAAATGGTTTTCATGGGCCGTCTATCCCCGGAAAAAGGACTTTTGGAGTTTATAGAGTGTCTAAGAAAGATTGACATGGATTATACATTTAAGATTATAGGAGATGGTCATCTGAAACAGGACATTCTGAAAATGGTAGTGCAGTATGGGCTAGATGATAGGGTAGTACTCACTGGACAGCTTGAGCATCATCTGGCACTAAAGGAGCTTTGTTTGAGCGATGCCCTTGTCCTGCCATCGACATGCTATGAGAATGCACCTCTTTCACTTGTGGAAGGTGCGCTTATGGGTCTCAGACTTATAACCTCAAGCCATGGTGGGATGAAGGAAGTGGCAGGGCTTTGTGGCGGGGCTTATCTTATTGAGCCCTCAGACTGCCAATCGGTTAAAGGGGCTTTAAAGAGATGTCATGAGGACACTGTCTCTGAGGACACTGTCTCGGATAAACCTATAGAAGACAGGGATGTCGGGCTTTTGACTTCTGCTTTTAGCGAAAACACTTACATAGAAAAATTAATCAGTGTCTACGATAACTAAAAGGCATATCCTTTTACTCAGTCCGTTTATAGGCTATATATTGTTCGTGATTCCTTTTTTGAATCAACTGCCTATGCATGAGGAGGTCATACATCTTGTTCATTCGAGCACATGGGAAGGTGCACTTCAATATTTCTGGCATCCTCCGACTTATGTGCTTCTGGCAAAGCTAACGAGGAGTGTGCTCGGGGATTCTTATCAGGTATTGTATCTTATCGGAATCCTATCTGCCATCCTGAACCTGTATCTCATATACAGGATACTAAATGCTATGCCTGTGAGCGGCTCCTTAAGCCGTCAATGGTATTTATTGGTTGGCATGTGGATATTTGTTTTAATGCCAATTGCTGTGCACGGCTCGCTCCTTTTGGAGATAGAGGGCACTGTCTTAACCCCAATGTGTCTACTTGCCGTATGGTTTTATATAAAGAATATCGAGGAAGAGGACTCTATAAGGTTCAATGTTATAGCTGGACTTCTTTTTGGGCTTTCGATGTGGGCAAAGTATTTTGCCACTCCATTTCTCCTTATATTTGCTGTTTTTCTGTCCCAGTGTAGCGGAGGTAAGCCTTTTTTAAGGGCATTCAGAAATCTTTCGATAATCCTGACATCCGCACTTGGTTTTTTTATCCCGACATATCTACTTTATAGCTATCTTTTCATACCGGGGATAAACTCCTTTGCCTTTGTTTTTTCCGAAAAGCCAAAAGAGGGCATTACGCTTTTTCTGTCAGGCAAGATAATTATTCCCATAGTCAGCAAACTTACTGCCTTTACTTTCTGGTTTAGCCCGTTTTTTATAGCGTTTCTCCTTTATTTTGGCTATAAGCTCCTTCGCAGGTGGAGAGAGTTTCCAATGGAACGATTTTTTCTTATTTCGATTTTTCTCATATTTATTTTTTATCTAATAGCGCATCCGTATCCCTTTGCAGAGTCCAAGTATTTTTATCCGATGTTTCCATTGGTTGCGATTCTAAGTTCAAGGCTTTTTGCGATAAATAAGATTAAGCTTCCTCCACTACGGTATGTCTTCCTCATCCCCATAGCAGGGGCACTCATGTTTTTCGTTCTTGGAGACCCTCTGTATAAGAGCCTTTATTTTTATAGAAGCCAGCTTACAGGCAGGATGGTCTCTTACATCGGTTTATATGTATTTGTGAATCTCGCTATCTTTAGCATTGTTTATCTGATATTGTCCCGCAGGGTAGGCGGGTTTATTAATACCTTTTCATCCTCGCTCATCTATCTTACGATAAGCGCCAGTTTATCTCTTTTTTTAAATCAGGCAATCGGCCAATATCAGACGAAATACCAATATGGAGAGACAGGCATCGGTGAGACAATCGCATATGTAAATTCAGAGATTGCTCATGAAAACAAAAAGATGGGGAAAATAATACTTCCGGGTGAGATAAATTATTATGCCGGGCTAAATAAGGCTTCTTCGTTCAGAGAATTCGGCATTTCTTCTGATTGGCGCTGGATTGTAGAAAGAAAGGTGAATATCCTCAGACTTTCGCCTGAAAATCTGAAATTACTGAATAACAGGTATGACCTGATAAAGCAGATAGGCTCGTATCGGATTTATAAAAGAAAAGGGTAGGATGGGGTTTAAATTAGTAGTGCTTTTTGTTTTCTCGGTGTTTTTGCTTTCAAGCGGAGACACCCTCAAGATTGCCTCTGTGAATGCATCTTCGCTGGTTTCCATACTGATGGTAGCGGTTTTTTTGTTTAATGGACTTTTAGGTAGACGGTTTGTCCTGAAATCTCATCCCCTACAGTTGCCGTTAGCTCTTCTTTTTTCATGGGCATTAATCTCACTGCTTATAACAGGTATCGTGCCTTCCAATGCTATTCCATCGGAAGCCTACTCCTATGCATGGACAACAGGCCTCAACCACCCTGATTTTCGGGGATTGTCATTTCTTCTCAGGCTGATTCTTGTTATATTTGCGATTGAGTTTATAGTCTCGAATGTGGGTACAAAGAAAAAATACTTCACAGTGGTCAATGTCACGATAATGCTTTATTTTATCGTATGCCTTTTAGGCTTTCTACAGGTGGTAATGCTAAAGGTGTTTAATGTTGGATTTGGCAATATAACGGTTATTTCAGAGACAGAGGGCTATTTTCGTATAGGAGGCTATGTTGGAGAGCCACAGACATTTGGCTTGATACTGTTGAGTGGGTTTTTCCCGGTATATGCCTTAATAAAGACAGGTTCTGATAAAAGCTGGTTTTCAAAAAGATTTCTAGGGATTATTTTATTCCTTGCAGTAGTAGATTTGCTCTTTACATTTTCCGTATCGATGATGATTGCGATGCTGGTGGCTTTTCTAATAGTCCGAAGGCAATTCTATAGGAAAAAAAGCTTGCTTATACCTCTAATTTCCATCTCAATCCTGTTTTTTCTCTTTTACACTGCGATAAATGTAATGGTCGTTACGAAGCTCGTATCCGAGCTTTCTTCTGTTAATGCACGGACCCTTACATTAATTATTGGTTATAGCATGTTTGCGGATAACCCATTGAGCGGGGTTGGCATTGGGCAGTCTCCACTTTTGGCAGAGCAAGTATCAGGGACGATAAATCAGGATTTCTGGGTCTTGAGCTTCGATAAATCCCGGGTTCCGGTCCTTAATTCATATATAGAGTGGCTGGCAGAGACAGGTGCAGTAGGGCTTTTAATCCTCGCATGGATAGCTTACAGGCTGTATAAGCTTGCAAAAGGGGGAGGGTGCTCTGGAGACTGCACATTCGTCAGAATGGGCTATGGCGGCTCGATACTGGCATTGGCAATTGCCGCTAATTCAAGCAGTGGGAATTTCTATACAGGCGGGTTTGCTCTATCACTTGCAATGTATGTGGCAGGGATGAAGATATTCAAGGCTGATTAGGGGTTCGGATGTTATTGCGAAAGATTTTCTTCTTTATAAAAACCCTTTTTTTGTCTCTTATCTCATTCTTACAGGCATGTATTCATATTCTATATGAAAGGCTATTGCCTGTGAAAGAGGATGACACCAAGAGAAATCAGCCTGCTATCTTAATAATCCAGCTTGGCCAGATTGGAGATTTCGTCTTATCCTCTCCTGTTTTTAGGGGAGTAAAGGAATCTTACGATGGAAAGGCACATATAACTGTTATGACCGACCCTGTAAACGAAGCCCTTGCAAGGAAAAATCGGCATGTAGACGATGTCATCCTTTATAACTCACAGAAGTATTATCGCTATAAATCTTTATACCTAAAGAAACTTAAATTCCCCAAGATTGCATTAAAGGACAGGAGATTCGACTATGCGATATGGCTGAGGGCAGATATTACCACATTCCTCTGGCTTTTAAAAAACAGGATTCCCATGAGGTCTCTTACGAAATATCCAAACCCTCTCAGGTGGGCATGGATGCCTTTAATCACAGGAAGGGCTGTTAAGAGGCGGTTTATCCATTATGTTGAGTGTCTCGATGACCTTACAGGCGTTAAGGTTAGCGAGTCTGCATGTAAACCTGAATATCGTCCCTTTATATGGCAAGGTGACCAAAAGGTTGTGTTTATTCATGTCTCAGCAGGTAGTGGACTCAGGAAGTGGTCCAAGGAGAATTTTTCAGAGCTATGTAGGCGGTTATTGAAATGGAGCCCTGATATTAGAATAAATCTCTTAGGCGGTAAGACGGACCATGAGGTTGCCCTGAGCATAAAGGAGCACAGCTCTCTATCGGAGTATTCTGATAGGATAGGGAATCTATGTGGCAAGATAGCCCTGACAGAGCTTTCTAAAGCACTCTCTGAGGGGACCTTATATATCGGATTTGACAGTGGGCCCCTTCATATAGCGGCATCATCAGGGATTCCTATAGTTGCACTGATGGGACCGCAATCTCCCCAGCTTTTCAAGCCATGGGGGAAACAGGAAATCAGGATAATCTATAAAGGGCTTTATTGCTCTCCCTGCTGGCAGTTTTATTGTTTTCATACTGCCTCTCAAGCAGGATTGTGCATTTCGGCTATCCAGCCCGAAGAGGTTTTTAATGAGGCAAAGGCTATCTTGAGTAAGACTCTATGAATGAGGAGGGTCGTTATGAAGATTCTTCTTTTATACAATGTCTATTCCGATGAGCTTGGCTCAAGCAGGCCACCATTAAGCACAGGCTATCTTGCCCAGGCACTTCATGATTCGGCAATCGATTATGGCGTGATTGACATGAAGCTCGGATACTCAAAAGGTGATGTGCTGAGGGAGATTTCCCGTGGTGGATATGATTTTGTAGGGGTTACTGTTTACACTGTGGGGCATAAGAAATTTTTCAGCCTGCTTAAGACCATCAAAGATAAATATCCATTGGTAAAAACTATCGTTGGTGGACCACACATTACCCTTTTAGGCAGGAAGGTTCTGGAGGACTACGACCAGATAGATTTTGCCTTCGTAGGGGAGGCAGAGTATTCGCTGATTCAATTTTTAAGGGGTATAAGCTATGAGGAGATTCCAGGCATTATCTACAGAGATTCAGGAGACATCAGGCTCGGAATGCCCTATGTGAGGCATGACAATCTGAATGATATAAGCTGGCCCAGATACGAAAAGTTCGAGATGTCGAGGTATGCAAATGAGGTAGGCATAATCACTTCGAGGGGATGTCCGTATCCATGTTTATTTTGCTCTGTGGGCTTAACCCTTGGGAAAAAAGTAAGGGTACGCTCGGTTGGAAGTATTGGAGAGGAGATTCATTACTGGTACAGAAAAGGTAGAAGGATATTTAATTTCCTCGATGACAACCTGACTTTTTATCGTGAGCGGGTCTTTTCTCTTTGCGATGAAATCGAAAAAAGACAGCTTAAAGGGCTTGTCCTTCGTGCCTCCAATGGTTTGAGGGCAGACCGTCTTGACAGGGAATTACTGTTGAGGATGAAAGAGGTTGGATTCAGGAGCTTTGGAATTGGTGTCGAGGCAGGCAATAACAAGGTTCTTAAGACCCTGAGAAAGGGTGAGACCATAGAGCAGATAGAATCCGCTATTAGATTAAGCTGTGAGCTTGGATTGGAGGTATCGCTTTTCTTTGTATACGGGGCACCGGGAGAGACTGTAAAGGACATAGAGGATTCCATAAGGATTGCAGAGAAATATCCGGTTTTTAAGGCTGATTTCTATAACCTGATTCCATTTCCTGGAACCGAGCTTTATAGATGGGTTGAGGAAAATCAAGCATGGACAGGCGAACCACTGGAACTACTTAATAGCATGGATAAGAATCTCAGGTTCTCTAAAAGAACAGGAAGGCCTTTCTTTACAACAAAAGAGCTTACACTTCAGGATAGGAAAAGACTTGCATCTAAATTAAGAAAGGTTACACTTTCGATTCAAAAAAGAGGGGTTGAGAGACTGTTTTCTAAATACGGACCCCTGAAATACCCCATTTCGTATATCGCAGGAACCATGTTTTTTCAAAGATTTTTCTTTAATAACAATCTGCTAAGAAAGCTTGCAGACAGGTTCAGGTTTGCATCGAGACAAGCATAAACAATATGAGGCAGTATGAAAATCTTAATGCTTAATCCTCCATTTCTGCCAAGGTATTCTCGCTTCTCCAGAAGTCCTGCTGTCACAAAAAGCGGGACCCTTTACTATCCGATATGGCATGCTTATGCCACAGGACTTCTGGAAAGCCACGGGCATGAGGTCAAGCTGATAGATGCCCCTGCCTCTGGACTTCAAAAGGAGGACTGCTATCGGATTGCAAAAGAGTTTTCTCCGAATATGGTTGTCGTTTATACATCGACCCCCAGCATCTATAGCGATGTGGCAATTGCATCGGAGCTTAAGAGACTGCTTGTGGCTTCTGTTGTGCTGACAGGCCCTCATGTGTCTGCCCTGCCTGAGGAGACGCTGTTATTATCTCAAGGCATAGATATAATTGCACGCAGGGAATACGACCTGACGCTGATTGAGCTTGCCTCAAGCCTGTTAGAGGGAAGGGACTTAGAGAAGGTAAAGGGTATAACCTTCAGGAATAATGAGAGGATTATATCAACACCGGACAGAGAGTTTATAGAGGACATGGACAGCCTGCCCTTTGTATCCGAGGTCTATAAGAGGCATCTTAATATAAGGAATTATTTTTATGCCCACTGTAGATACCCTGTTGTATCAATATTTACAAGTCGGGGGTGTAATGCAAGGTGCAGTTACTGCCTCTATCCACAGCTTATGTTTGGAAGGAGGCAGAGGCAGAGAAGCCCTGAAAACATTGTTTCGGAGTTTGAATATATAGAGAAAGAACTGCCCTATGTAAAAGAGGTTCTGATAGATGACGATACATTTTCTTTTAATCAAAGGCACACGCTAAAGTTTTGTGAGCTTATGATAAGGAGAAATATACGGATACCATGGACAGTGGAATGCAGGGCGAATTTAGATTATGAGACGATGCTTATGATGAAGAAAGCAGGGTGTAGACTCATAGTGGCAGGATTTGAAAGCGCAGACGATGAGATATTGAGAAATATAAAAAAGGGGCTTACAGTGGAGCGCATGAGACAGTTTTTGAGCGATGCAAAAAAAGCAGGGGTGATGGTTCATGCCTGCTTTATGGCAGGCAATAAGGGCGAGACCAAAGAGACGCTGATGAAGTCATTGAAGTTTGCTCAAGAGATAAATGCAGACACCTGTCAGTTTTTTCCCCTGATGGTTTATCCGGGCACAGAGGCTTATGACTGGGCAAAGGAAAACAAATACCTGAACTCGGAAAAATATAGCGACTGGCTTACATCCGAGGGGCTTCATAACTGTGTGGTTAGCTTTCCCGGATTAAGCTCAAAGGACATCGTGGATTTTTGCGATTATGCAAGAAGGAGATATTACCTTGACCCAAGGTATCTCTGGTACAAACTGAAGCAGGTCATCATGAAGCCCGGGGAAATGAAAAAAACAATGAAGTCCCTCAGGGTCTTTGCACGATACCTCATCCCCAAAAAAGAGCACTGACAATAAAGACGAAGAAGGCTACACACTAAGATGATATTTTTGATTGTCGTTTTTTGGTTTTGTCTTGGAGCTATTTTTTACTCTTACCTTTTATATCCGATGATATTGTTTGCTATTGTAAGGGTTCCCTTCATTTATAGGCAGAGACCAAAGAGACTTTCTACAACCAGCGAAATCTTAAGTGTCAGTATAGTCATTGCCGCATACAACGAAGAAAGGGTAATCAGAAGCAAGCTCATCAACTCTTTAAGCCTCGATTATCCTAAAGACATGCTGGATGTATGGGTAGTCTCAGACGGCTCATCCGATAAGACAAATGAAATAGTAATGGACTATGTCAATAAATATAAAAGGGTTCATCTCATAGAGGTTCCAAGAAGGGGAAAGGCATCTGCCCTGAATGAGGCAATGAATTGTATAAAGAGCGATATTGTGGTTTTCTCCGATGCAAACACCGAGTTTTCACATGATTCCATCGAAAAACTGCTAAGACATTTTGGCGACCCAGGGGTTGGCTGTGTGAGTGGAAGGCTTATTTATAGAAACCCTTCTGGGCTTATCAGCGGGAAAGGAGAAAGCCTCTATTGGAGGTACGAGACTACACTGAAAAGGCTGGAGAGTAAGCTCGGATATGTGGCAGGTGCAAATGGAGCCATTTATGCCATAAGAAGGGAGCTTTTTGAGTTACTACCCAATGGAACCGTAAATGACGATTTTATGGTCTCCATGACAATTGTAAAAAAAGGCTTCAAAAGCATTTACGATGAACATGCACTTGCATACGAGGATGTATCGCCATCCGTAGGAGGAGAGTTTAAAAGGCATGTAAGGGATGGCGGGGGCCATTATATATCGGTCATTCGTCTTTTAAATCTCTTAAATCCGTTTCTTGGAGTAAGGGCATTTATCTACTGGTCTCACAGGGTGCTGAGATGGGCAGGACCATTTATGCTTATCATTACCTTAATAGTTAATATCTGGCTTCTAAATGCCATGCCCTACAAGGGGATATTCATGCTCCAGCTGGGCTTTTATGTGACTGCACTTATTGGTTTCTTAAGCCTTAGGACACGAAAACTGCCGTTTTTTTTATACATGCCGTTTTATTTCTGTGCTTTGAATACAGCCCTTTTTATAGGGTTTTTAAGGGCACTGACACGCAGACAGACTTCTACATGGCAGAGCACAGAAAGGTTACTTAAAGAGAGTGAAAAGGCTTTTTGATTTTTCTTTTGCCCTTCTTCTGATGATTCTCTTATCAGTGCCTTTTTTGTTCATATCTCTGATTGTAAAGCTGACCTCTAAGGGCACTGTCTTTTATACCTCTGACAGGATTGGCAAAAACAACTCTGTGTTTAAGATGTATAAGTTTCGCACAATGAGGGTAGGAACACCGCAGGTTGCTACGCATCTTATGAAAAACCCCGGAGAGTATTCCACACCCATAGGTCCTGTCCTGAGACGGTTAAGTCTCGATGAACTGCCGCAGTTATATAATATTTTAAAGGGCGATATGAGCTTCGTAGGACCCCGTCCTGCCTTATTCAATCAGATTGACCTTATAACCCTGAGGACCGACAAAGGGATAGATAAGCTCCTGCCAGGACTAACAGGCTGGGCACAGATAAATGGCAGAGACGAACTGGCGATTCCTGCCAAGGTGGCATATGAGGAGTATTATCTAAGACACCACTCGTTCCATCTGGATTTGAAGATTCTCTATAAGACATCCCTTAAGGTTTTAAGAGGCGAAGGCATCCAGCATTAAGAGCATTTAAATGCGCATCGTATATAAGTATTTAAAAGACCTTATTATAAAGAACAGGCGTTTTGTCGTTGTCTTAATCCATTTGATGCAAGCAGGGATTGCAAATTATCTGGCATTTGCCATCAGGCTGGAGGCAGTCCTTCTGCATGAATATCTTTATCAGTTTGCCTCTTACCTTTCGGTTCTTTTGTTAGTTCGCCTTTTATTTTGCCTTCTATCGGGTCTTTATAAAGACCTGTGGCGATATGCAAGCATTGGGGACCTTATTAAGATTGTATGGTCTGCAACAGGAGGAAGTATTGTATTTTTAGTCCTTGTCATGTATGTGGCTCAGGACACCACATACCCACGCTCCATATACATACTTGACTGGCTCTTGTTCATAATTATATCAGGTTCAAGCAGGCTCTTTATAAGGGTCTTTAGGGATTATCTGCACTTTCAGTCATCAGGCAAAAGGCTTCTCATAATTGGAGCCGGAGATGCAGGAGAGATGATTGTAAGAGACATGAAGAACAACCCTGCGTATAATTATAAGCCTATTGGGTTTATAGATAACGACCCATATAAGGCAGGACATTCTATACACGGTGTCACTATCTTTGGAGCCGAAAACAAAGCAAACGAGGTTATCAAAGAGCATTGTCCGGATGAGATTCTGATTGCCATACCTTCGGCTGGACATAAGACCATTAAGAGAATCTATGATTTATATAAGCCCTTTAATATACCGCTTAAAATACTGCCTGGCATGAGGGACATACTAAATGGCAATGTCTCGGTCTCAAAGATACGGCCCCTTTCTCTCGAGGACCTCCTTCAGAGAGAGCCTGTAAGAGCCGACATCCAGCATATAAGGCAATACATAGAAGGTAAATCCGTGATGGTAACAGGTGCTGGTGGCTCTATCGGCTCTGAGCTTTGTAGACAGATAATAAAGTATAAACCCTTAAGCCTTGTGCTGTTTGACAGGTACGAAAACAGTCTCTATGAGATAGACCTCGAGCTTAAAGGCAGAGGCTCTAAGAACGAGACAGAGATATTTCCGGTTGTAGGCGATATACTGGACACACGAAGTCTTGAGTATGTATTCTCGAGATACAAACCAACGGCAGTATTTCATGCGGCGGCACATAAGCATGTGCCTATGATGGAGCACAATCCCATAGAGGCAGTCAAGAATAACATATTTGGCACAAAAAACCTCGTTGACTTTTCGGTAAGATACAATGTAGAGAACTTCATACTGATATCAACGGATAAGGCTGTAAACCCTACAAGCGTAATGGGTGCTACAAAAAAAGTTGCCGAGTATGTTGCACTCTCTTTAAATGGCATATCTCAGTTGAAGTCCACTGTAGTGAGATTCGGCAATGTCTTAGGAAGTAGTGGAAGTGTCGTGCGACTTTTTAGAAAACAGATAGACGAAGGCATGCCTGTCACAGTTACGCACCCTGATGTGAGGAGATTCTTTATGCTCATACCCGAGGCGGTTCAGCTTGTGCTTTCTGCGGCAGCACTGGGCAAAGGAGGAGAGATATTCGTCCTTAACATGGGAGAGCAGGTAAAGATAACCGACCTCGCAGAGAACATTATAAGGCTCTCAGGGTTCCTGCCACACGAGGATATAAAGATAGAGTTCACAGGACTGAGGCCAGGGGAAAAGCTCTATGAGGAGCTATTTGACGAGACCGAGGATGTCTACGAAACAGAGCACGAAAAATTGAATGTAGTAGTTCCAAGAAATCTCCTATCCAGCAGGCAGATAGATTATTACATGGAGGTATTCCGCCATATAGTGGCTGACAACTGCCATGAGTGTCTCCTGCCTGCATTGAAATCCGCTGTCAAGAGCTTTAAAAGACAAGAAGACCATCTTGACTATCTTCCACACTTTATGATAAAAATACCGTCAAGGCATAAATATCCTTAGAAGGGAGGCTAACATGGCTAAAAAAAGAATCGCAGTAGTTGTCAGGGAAAGACAGAGCGAGGCATTGAGGATGGCAGTGGGTCTTACGCTTGCAGATGATGAGGTAAATGTCTTTCTAATGGATAATAAGATTGAGCCGGATGAAAATATGTCCTTGAATCTCGAGACCCTTCAAGATCTGGATTGTAAGATATTCACTAATAACCCGGCAAATAACTATGAGCAGATGTCAACAGAGGATATATCTAAAGCCCTTGTAGGATATGATGTAGTGATTCCTTATTAAGGGAATCTCATAAAGGCTCTCTTTTTTTAAGGAGAGCCTTTATCTTTTCCCCTGAATCTTTCCGTCAATCATCTCCATGACCCTGTGGCATCTTTTCGAAAGGGATTCGTTGTGTGTGACTATCATAAATGTTATGCCTTTTAGGGTGTTTAATCTCAAAAGAAGCTCAAAGAGCTCCTCGCCTGTAGTTGTATCTAAGTTTCCCGTGGGCTCATCCGCAAGCACGACACTTGGACTGAGGATAAGTGCCCTTGCCACAGCGACCCTCTGTTGTTCTCCGCCTGATAGCTCTCCGGGTCTATGGTCTTTTCTCGGATAAAGACCAAGCTCCTCAAGAAGCCTCGATGCCTCCTCTTTAGCCCTCATGCGGTTTCCGCCTCCTTTGATGAGTGCAGGCATCATAACATTTTCGAGGGCTGTGAATTCGGGCAGGAGATGATGGAATTGGAATACAAAGCCGATTGTCGTATTTCTGAAGGCAGTGAGGGACCTTTCGTCCATGGAAAATATATCATGCCCGTCATAAGAGACCGTGCCCGAGGTTGGCACATCTAATGTTCCGAGAATATGTAAGAGGGTGCTTTTCCCGACACCCGATGCACCTACTACTGCAACCATCTCGCCATCTTGGATGGAGAGATTAATGCCTTTAAGCACCTGAAGCTCTCCAGCAGGAGTGGTGAAGGATTTTCTGAGCTCTTGAACCTCAATCACCTTTCTACTCCTTCCACATCATCTACCCACATCATCTACTGTTTTTTCCATCTCTTTAGATTTTTTTAGTTCCTTTGCAGTGCCCCATATTGTGTCCTCTGTGGTTTTCTTTATGCTATCTGCCTTTTCGGCAACCTTGTCGCTTTTTATTTTAAGGATGTTGCCAAGCCACCTGAACCTCTCACCGCCCCCAAATACGGAGATGCCAATAAAAATTAAAGTCAGGATTATGCCAAGGCATAGAAGTCTTCTTAAGAGCGTAAACATATCTTAGTTTAAAGCATCTATGAGGATTTTTCCAGATACTGGATTGCCTCATTTAAAAATCTTGACGAAAAGGGGGAGCAGGTCTGAATTCCTATCTACTACGACTTTTATAGTCTTTCAATCAAATAAAGGACATTATACTTTAGCAGGGCATATGCCTCAGGTAGAAGGTGTTTGCCCTTTGGGCATCCCTCGTAAGTTTCACACCCCTGTGCCTCTATCTCGTTAATTAGAGCATTTAAAATATTCTTTGCTGTGCTATTTTGACCTTGCTCAAGTTTCTTCTTTGCGGCTTCCAACTTTGCATCAAGACTCATCTCTATGCCCTTGTTTGTTATCCAGCCTAATGTAGATGCCTCATGCTTCATGCCTATAATATAATCAAGGAATGAAAGGGGGTTGAAGTCTAAAGGTGGGGCGGTGGGGCCGAGGGTTTTGGTACTGAAAGAGATACTTTTATAAAATCTATCAAGCACATTCCATGTATTTTCAATATATTCATTTTCAGAAACCCCCGTAGCAGATATTATTTCTTCTTCGCTACTTGCAATATAATCGGGTTCGATAAGAACATCCCTAACCCCCGGCAATCCATATGAGACAATCCCAAAACCCTCCACTGAATTACCAGGAGAAATAAGGACTTCTTCACTTCCACCAAACATTACAGTGCCCATCACAGTTATATTTCCAGACCAGTTTAAAGGGCCCATCAAAATTTTAGGAATTTTTATCCCCACGGGGATTATCTCCCTTTCCATCAATTGCCCTATTTTTTGCACTTCTTGGTCAAAAGTAGATGTAAGCATCTTGCCTTCCCAGTTAAAGCCTTTCTCGATAACGAGATCTGCTGAACTTAACTGCTGGCTATGCTTTGGTTTTGAGATGTCAATCTGGATAGAAGCTACCCGTCCATTATTGATTTGTGGGTTATGGACTGTGTATTTATATATGTAAACATTTTTTTCCTCAAATTCCACAGTGGTGAAAATCTTTACATCCGTTAAAGACTTAGAAATTTCTGCAAAAGCTGGCGGGACTAAGCCGAATATTAGTGCAACTAAGAGCACTTTATTTCTAAGCATGATTAACCTCCTATCGTTTAAATTCACAGTGTATTGTGGCTTCTTCAACAAGACGGCCACCATTTTTCTCACAAATTTTCTTTATTTGTATTTTATCAACTCTTATATACCCCTTAGGGCCTAACGCACTTCTATCTATATCCACACTCGTCCCTTTCCTATGTGAGCAATGCCCATAGCCTTTTTGTCTGCATTTAGGGGATGTTATATCTTCTAACCACCTACCGTATATATCAAACCCCCCTCCCCATATTAAACTCATGTCGTTTATTCCAAGCGTTGCTTTAGACTGCTCATAAAAATCTTCTGCTATAAGCCTTGTATTCACTACTGTGTAGTATGTCCCGTAGTGATTTACTGGATGAAAAGTTGTCTGGCCTGTAAGGCGATAGTTTCCTCCGGGCATAGGATAAAGCCCCTTTACCTTCACATCTATACTCTTTTTTATCCCTTTTTCTGTCCCTTGCACTTTTAACTCTATCTCCTCTGTTCCTGAAACTTCTGAGCTGGTATAAGTCGCAGTTTTCTCTGTCTCACCCGATGAGAAAGAAACATTTGTCGGGCTTATACTACCTTTGGGCCTTCCATACATTTATCAGGCCATGGTCATGCCCGCCTGACTTAGGGTCGGGTATGTCAACCTTTAAATCCACAATGCAGCCTCCAGCCGGTGCGGGTCTTGTAAGAGAAACTCTTACCTCTGCCTGTGTATTTCCGACACTTGGCTGCCCTGGTGGCATCTTCGGTGCTACCCAATCACTCGCAAGTGTCACATCACCAATTTCACAACA